>DAOTUR010000145.1:0-6520 GCA_034436915.1 Anaerolineae bacterium | reverse complement strand
GAACTGGTGAGGCATTCCGAAGTGCCTATGTATTCGTCTCTAACGGAGCCTTCTCAGGCCAAGTCTGGTAAGCATTGGGGCTAAAAGCCCCTCCCTTTAGGGATGGGGATGCTTACTCTCAGCCTCACACTTACTTTGGCGAGTATTGTGTCATACAAGCTGCCACTGTGGAAGACAGGCTCACTTGGCAGGTTTCTGAAGCTTCTGTGAAAAGTATCACAAAACCAAAAATCTGTGATATGATGACACTGACCAGTCAGTACAGGAGAAACATGATGGCTGACGACGCAAAACCCAACGAACCCAAAACCCGTGAGCGCATCCTTGATGCGGCGCTCAATATCTTCAGTAACCAGGGCTATCACGATACGCGCCTCGATGAAATCGTCAAAGAGGCAGGCACGTCCAAAGGCTCAATCTATTTTCACTTCCCGAATAAAGAGCGGTTGTTCATCGCCCTGGTCGATCAATTTGCCGATGTGATCGAACGGCGGGCTGTTGAAGCCATCCAGCAGGCCCCACAGGGCCTGGGTCGTGTGAGCGCGGCATTACAATCCGTCCTCGAAACGTTTGGCAAATACCGCCGCCCCGCTAAAATCTTGTTGGTGCAGGCGGTGGGCCTGGGCAGTGTGTTTGAGAAGAAGCGCCTGGATGTGACGGATCGTTTCGCGGCGCTCATCAAGCGCTATCTGGATGAGGCGGTGGCGATAGGCGAGATTGATCCTGTCGATACCGAAGTCGTCGCGCACGCCTGGATGGGGGCGATTTACAATGTCGTCATCCAGTGGGTGTATACGGGCGATCCCGATCCGCAGCGCATTTTGAAGACGCTGCTCCCGCTGCTGCTGCACAGTGTCGGCACGCATGAGCCGCCCGCTAACCCGGCGTAGGAGGAACTCATGTTTACATTGGATGCACCATCGATGATGTATGAATCGCTGCAAGCCCATTATGGCCGCCTCGTCAGCCTCAGTTTGCCCTGTCCAGGGGTGACGGCGGAACAATTTCTCCAGCAGTCGGCAGGACGTGAGCGCTTTTACTGGCAGAGCCACCAGGACGATACCACGCTGGCGGGCATCGGGGCAGCACTGGAGATCACAGGCTTTGGCCCGGAACGCTTCCATACGATTCAAACCCGTGTGCTGGAGCTGTTCGCCTCATCCAGCCTGCTGACGAATGCGCCGTCGTGGGCTGGCCCGCGCTTGTTTGGCGGCTTTGCCTTCCATGACGGCTTTATGCCCGATTATGCCTGGGCCGGATATGCGCCCGCCCATTTTATCCTGCCGCATTATCAATATACGCGGCATGAGGGCGCAGCGTGGATGACCATCAACGCCCATATTCCCTATGGCGATCCGCCCGGCGACCTGCAAGAGGCGCTTGAATCGGCGCTGCAAGAGCAAATTGCGCTGATGCAAACCGCGCCGCCGCCGCCCGCGCCGTCCTTGAGCCTGGAGGAGATGCGCTATCCCATGTCGGCTAACCAGTGGCGCGAGATGATTGACGCGGCGCTTGAACAAATCCATGCCGGGACATTGAAAAAAGTCGTGCTCGCCCGCGTGTGCGAACTCATCTTCCATGAGGCGGTTGATCCGGCGCATTTGTTGGGCGCACTGGGCCATGCCTATCCGCAGACCTACCGCTTCCTGTTTGAGCCGCGTCCACATCATGCCTTTTACGGCGCAACGCCTGAACTGCTCGTTGATGTGCAGGGGCGGCAGCTTCACACGATGGCTTTAGCGGGCAGCGCCAAACGCGGCCGCGACAAGACCGAGGATCAAGCGATTGCCAACGCTGAACTCATCAACAACCCCAAGAATCGCTACGAGCATGATCTGGTGATTCAGGGGCTGCTGCGGCGCTTGCAACCGCTCACGACCACGCTCACAATGGGCGAAACGGGCCTGCTCAAGCTGACGAATATCCAGCATTTGCACACGCCTGTCTCCGCGATTATGCGTAAGGCCGAGGGCGTTTTAAGCGTGGCGGCAATTTTGCACCCCACGCCTGCACTCGGCGGTGAGCCAACCGATATTGCGACGCGCTTTATCGTCGATCATGAGCCTGTGCCGCGTGGCTGGTATGCTGCGCCTGTCGGGTGGGTCGATGCGAAGGGCGATGGGCAGTTCGCGGTGGCGATTCGCTCGGCGGTGGCGCAGGAGAAGCGCGTCTGGTTATACGCGGGCGCGGGCATCGTCGCTGGCAGCGATCCGCAGAGCGAATGGGATGAGACCGCGCTCAAATTCCGCCCGATGCTGCACGCATTAGGGATTTAAACCCCACCCCAACCCTCCCCACTTCGTAGAGAGGGAGATAACCCCCTCATTGCGGAGCGGGGAGGGGGCAGGGGGTGGGGTTAAACCAGAGCACAGGATAATTATTATGAACCGTAACACTCTCTATGCCCAACTCTTTGTTGACTCGCTGATGGCAGCGGGCTTGCAGCATGTGTGTCTTGCCCCTGGATCGCGCAACACGCCGCTGGTGCTGGCCTTTGCCAATCGCAAAGACAAGATCAACGTGACCTCGCACCTGGATGAGCGCAGCATGGCCTTCTTCGCGTTGGGGATGGCGCGGGCGTCGGGTGAGCCTGTGGCAATTGTGTGTACATCCGGCTCGGCAGCAGCGAATTTCTTCCCGGCGATTGTCGAAGCACATCAATCGCGCATTCCGCTCATCGTGCTCACAGCAGATCGTCCGCCCGAACTGCGGCACAGCGGCGCGAATCAGACGATTGATCAGGTCAAGATGTTTGGCGATTATGCGCTCTGGTTTGTCGATACGCCCTTGCCCGAAGCCAATCCTTCAGAGCATTTTTTGCGCTATGTCCGCACATTAGCACGTCGCGTGTTTGACACGACCAATGGCCCACGCAAAGGTGTGGTACATATCAATATGCCCTTCCGTCCGCCGCTGGAGCCGACTGATGTCGCGGGGGATATGCAGGCATTGCCAGAGGCGTTTATCCCACCGCGTAACACAGAATTTAGTCGCCCTATCAGGAGCGGAGATCTGTTTTATCTGGGCCAAAGTTGGATTGAGGAAATCGGTGCAGTACGACATGGATTAATCGTTATTGGACCAAATGCAGATTGGTATAGAGATATCATAGGGGCAGGTTTTGAGGACTTTGCAGACGGTATGGGATTCCCTATATTTGTTGATGGAACAAGTGGTTTCCGTCTCCAAAATGAGCGTATGTTAGGCGCTTACAACGCGTTTTTGCCTCTTAATTTGCCTTTGTTGCAAGATATTGATTTCATTATCCGTATTGGCGATGTTCCCACTTCAAAAACTCTCAATACTTACCTTGATCAGCTTCATCCCAAGTTTTATTGGCATATTGCCCCAGATGGAGTTTGGGCAGATGACAGTTATCGTGTAACTCACCTCCTTAAACTGGAGGAATTGGGAGAACTCATGGCTTATTTTGCCCAGGATCATATCGAATGGTCGTGGGGCGAACCATTTTCCCATCAGCGTCTACAATGGGCCGAGAAAATCAAACAGTTAGAAAGTGCCACATGGGATGCTCTTGATGAAGCGGCTAAAGATCGTGAGTTCGAGGGTGGCTTTGTCTATGACATGCTCAATCTAATGCCTAACGAAAGTATCCTCACCGTTGGCAACAGCATGCCTGTGCGCCATGTTGATCTCTGGGCCAAACCGATGTTCGGTGTGTCTATCTATGCCAATCGTGGTGCATCAGGGATTGATGGCAATATCAGTACCGCGCTCGGCGCGGGGGCGGCGCACAAAGATCGACCCCTGGTGCTGCTCATTGGCGATGTGACGTTCTATCACGATATGAACGGCCTGCTGGCGATCCAGCGCTGCGGCATTCCCATCGTGATTGTGCTGCTCAACAACAACGGCGGCGGCATCTTTCGCACCCTGCCCGTGAAAGACTTTGAGCCAGCCTTCACCGATTATTTCATCACACCGCACGCGCTCGATTTTTCGCATGTCGGGCCGCTGTACGGTTTGCAGCATCAGCGCCTGACCACACGGGCGGCGTTTCGGGAGGCCTTCCCACAGGCGATTGCGGCATGGCACGAAGGCAAATCGACGCTGCTGGAAATCATGACCGATTCTAATGTCGATCTGGCGACGCGGCGCGAGATTCTGGCCGAGGTGCAGGAAAAGCTGAACCCCTCCCCAACCCTCCCCACTTCGTAGGGAGGGCTTCCCCTCTTTGCGAAGCGGGGAGGGGATTGAGGGGAGGGGTTGTTTTTAATCATCATACAGGAGACATACCATGACAGTTTTGATGAACGGCACATCGACTCTCGTGAATTGGGAGACGGTGAAAGAGTACGAGGACATCACGTCGCACAAAGCCGAGGGCATGGCCCGCCTTGCCTTCAACCGCCCGGAGATTCGCAACGCCTTTCGCCCCAAGACCATCGATGAGCTGACCGAGGCGTTTCTAGCCGCGTGGCGCGATCCTGAGATCGGCGTGATTTTGCTGACGGGCAACGGCCCCAGTCCCAAAGATGGCAAATATGCCTTTTGCAGCGGCGGCGATCAAAAGGTGCGCGGCGATACCAAAGGTGGCTATGTCGATGATGAGGGCGTGGCGCGTCTCAATGTGCTGCAACTCCAGCGCTATATTCGCACCTGTCCCAAGCCCGTGATTGCGCTGGTGGCGGGCTATGCGATTGGCGGCGGCCATGTGCTGCACGTCATCTGCGATCTGACGATTGCGGCGGACAATGCCATTTTTGGGCAGACCGGGCCAATTGTCGGCAGCTTTGACGGCGGATTTGGCAGCAGCTTTCTAGCGCATCTGGTGGGACAGAAGAAGGCCCGCGAAATCTGGTTTTTGTGCCGCCAGTATAACGCCGAAGAAGCCCGCGAGATGGGCCTCGTCAATAAGGTCGTGCCATTGGTGCAGCTTGAAGATGAGGGGATTCAATGGGCGCGGGAGATTCTCGATAAATCCCCGCTTGCGATTCGCATGTTGAAGGCGAGTTTGAACGCGGGCATTGATGGCGATACGGGCTTGCAGGTGCTGGCGGGCGATGCGACGATGCTGTTTTACATGACGGAGGAAGGCGACGAAGGCCGCAAAGCCTATGTCGAGAAGCGCAAACCCAACTTCCGCAAATTCCGCCGCAATCCATAAAAATATTGAGGCGCTCAGGTAAGGGAGAAAGCAGTTTTTGCCGCCTCCCTTGCTTTCCTATGCGTAGCGTTCGCGGATCACGGGCAGCAGATAATCGGTGAAGGCGTTGTCGCTGGTGTGCTGCGGCTGCCAGCCCCAATCGCGGCGGGCGCTCTGATCATCCAGGGCGGCGGGCCAGCTATCGACAATTTTCTGCCGTCCCTCTGACGCGGCATAGCTAATCTCGGCGCTGGGGAAGTGCTGCTGCACCTGTGCGGCAATCTCGGCTGCGGAAAGGCTGAAGCCTGTGACGTTGTAGACGCTGCGCGTGAGGCTCTCGCGGGGGGCCGCCGCCAGACCAAGCAAAGCCCGAATCGCATCCGGCATGGTCATAAAGGGGATGGTGGTATCGGGCCGCACAAAGCAGGCATACGGCGCTCCTTTGGCGGCGGCGTGGATCATCTCCGGCGCATAATCGCTCGTGCCACCTGCGGGCATGGTGGTCGCGCTGATGATGCCGGGGAAGCGCACACAGCGAAAATCGACGCTGTTCTCTTCCGGTTTGGTGGCAAGCTGGCGATAGTGATTGGTGTAGTAGCGCCCCAGATGCTCAACATACAGCTTATTACAGCCGTACATCGTGATCGGCATGAGGTAATGATCCTCCTGGACAGCCCCGGCCTGCGCTTTGCTCACCAGATCGCCCATGCCATACACGGCGATGGAACTGGGAAAGATAAATTTGACCGATTGATCGCGCCAACGGGCCTGTTCCACCGCGATATTGAGCAGATTGACTGCCCCCTGCACATTCACGCGATGCGCCTGTTCGGGACGAAACTCCGAATGTGTGGACAGCAGCGCCGCCAGATGAAACACGGTGTCGATTTCATAGCGCGTCGTGAGTGTATTCAGCAAATCGATGTCGAGGATATCGCCCACGATGCTGTTTTCCACCAGAGGAGCAATATCGCCCTCCAACTCGCGGATATCGAGCACGAGCAGCGGCAGGGCATTGGGCAGGCTGCTCAGGGCGCGGATCAGGCCATGTCCGACCTCGCCGTTGGCCCCGGTGATGAGAATGACTTTTTGACGCATCATCGTCTTGTGTCTCCTGATGGGTGGATATAGATTTTCATTTCAAAACTTTGAACCACGAAGGCACGAAGTATATAACCCAGGACTTTCGCTTGGGTTATTCAAGACGGTTGTCAACGGTTCAAATTCTTAGATTTTGATCTATCATGACCCGTTCTGATTTATCCAAGCGAAAGTCCTGTAACCAATGGTGCATTGGGATTGGCGTAGGGGCGCGATATATCGCGCCCCTACAAAGACGCTTTGGCCCTCTAAGAACCGTTAGCCATCAAAAACTGAGCCGCAGAATTTGATTTTGTGAGGCAAAATGATCGC
>DAOTUR010000144.1:0-3885 GCA_034436915.1 Anaerolineae bacterium | reverse complement strand
TGATGGGGCGATATGTAGGGACATGGCACGCCATGTCCTTGACTCGGCATGTCCTCTGGCAGGCCATGATATATCCACAATGTTGCATATCCACCGGGAGGACACGGCGTGCCGTGTCCCTACTATGGCATATGGGGTAGGGACATGGCACGCCATGTCCTTGACTCGCCATGTCCTTGACTCGCCATGTCCTTGACTCGCCATGTCCTCGGCTCGCCATGTCCTCGGCTCGGCATGATATATCCACAATGTTGCATATCCACCGGAAGGACACGGCGTGCCGTGTCCCTACTATGGCATATGGGGTAGGGACATGGCACGCCATGTCCTTGACTCGCCATGTCCTCGGCTCGGCATGATATATCCACAATGTTACATATCCACCGGGAGGACACGGCGTGCCGTGTCCCTACTCCTATGGCATAACGTTTCCTTACGAGCGGTGCAATGTGTCATCAGCCCACCGCTGGGGATTTGTTTCGATATAAGCCTGAATGCGCTGTAAATCATCGTCATTGCGGATGATATGCTCATAATAACGGCCTTGCCAAATTGGGATGCGATCCTTGCGGGTCTGGTTGATCCGCTTGGTGATGGCCGATTTGAAAGCGCCAATAATCGTTGACAATGATCCGGCGACAGGTTTGGCAAATTGACGCGGTTGTGCCGGGGCATGGCTCGTTATGTCCTCATGATCATTGTTTTGAATGACAATAATCCCATGAACATGATTGGGCATAATCACAAAAGCGTCTGTTGAGGTGTGTGGAAAATGTTGGCCTATTTCTTCCCAACACAGACGCACCCTATCGCCCCATGTGTTGAGCTGCATTTGCCCGTCAGTGATGTGTCCAAATGTGCATTGTTTTTCATGGGTGCAAATGGTGATAAAATACGCGCCGTTTTGGGTGTAATCATAACCCTGCAAACGAATAGAGCGTCGATGATACATAGCCCTCGATCCTGTTGAGATAACCTATATTAGCAGCATTTCGTCCATGTAGGGACACGGCATGCCGTGTCCGCACGCCGTGTCCTTTGGCACGATATACACACGGCATGTGAGGACATGGTACGTGAGACATGGCGTGGGAGGACACAGCGTGCCGTGTCCCTACGAATTTATGGCAGTATAACAGTCGAAGGACACAGCGTGCCGTGTCCCTACGAATTTATGGCAACATAACAGCCAAACACACCCTTTCCCAACCCTGGGCAAACGCAAGTAAAGCGTGCGCGGAATCAGCGGCATGTTATACTCAAAGGAGATTGAACGCGGCCCAAACGTCCGCCGTCGTTGGGAGTAATGCCTTGAATTGGTTGAATCTCTTTATCGAGACGCCGGGTGATTTTCTTTACTTCCTGGTGGTGATTGCGCTGTGCCAGGTGACGCTCATGCTGGCCTGGGGCTACCGCCGCCAATCGCCGCAGGATCGGGCGGCGCGGCGCTATACGCTGGCGTCGGGCGGCCTCGTCGCGGCCTGGGTTGTCCTGTTCATCGGGGCGCTGTTTTCACTGGCAAGCCGCCAGGATGCGCGGGTGATTCTGCCGCCGCTGGAACGGGCCGTCATGCTGGTGAGCGTGCTGCTGGTCGGGTGGGCCTTCCTCACCGCCGATCATACGCGCTGGACATGGCGGGCCGATGTCGCCCTGCTCATCGCATTGGCCGTAACGTGCGTTGGCTATATTCTCACATCGCTGGCCTGGGCGGGCGCGGCCAAAACGCTCGATTTTAATCTGCTCCCTTACAGCCCGGTCTGGGCTTTCACAACAGCGGCTGTCGCGCTCTTAGGCGTGATTGTCGCGCTGGTGGGCCTGCGTGATGTGCGCGATGCCCCGCTCAAGGCGGTCTTTTTCGCCCTGGTGTGCTTGGGCCAGGGGGTCGCCCTGGTCGGCATGTCACAGGGGGCCTGGATTGGCGATTACCTGGGCAGCGTCCGCCTGACGTGGGTCATGGCGCTGGCGCTTGTGCCGATGATTGTCTATCGTCTGGTGGTGGCATCCTGGGCGGCGGCGCTGGATCAGGCGCAGACTATTCGCAGCACGACCACCCAGTCTCTCCCGATTGTGCGGACGGGCAAAACGGCGGAACTCCCGCCGATCATCAATGGCGAGAAGGGGTCAACGCAGGATTTGATCGCGGCCAAAGCGCCGATGGAAACCCAGTCGTCGCTGCTGCTGAAATTTCTAGGCATGGTGCTGGAAGCGGCCAGCCCGTCCAGCATCCCCGAACTCATCGTGACCGCCTCGCTGGAGGGGCTGCGCGGCGATGTGGGAGCGCTGCTGCGCGTGCAGGACGCCAATTATGCCGATTTCACCTACGTCTATGACAAGACACGCGGGCGCACGCGGGCAGGCATGGCCCTCAACCTCGATCATCAGCCAACGCTGGTGAACGCGATGGAACGGCGTGAGCAGCGCACGCTGTATCCTGATCGCAATGCCGACGAACTCGAAGATTTGTATACGCGGCTTGATCTGGAACAGATGGGGCCAGTCTATCTTCAGCCGCTCGTGCGTCAGCAGGAGGTGGTGGCGATCCTCGTGATTGCCATGCCCTATGCCGGACGTGAACTGACCGCCCAGGAGCGCGAACTGCTCAAGAGCATGGCGACTATCAGCAGCAATCTCCTCGCTATCAGCTATCAGGCACAGGAGGCCAGCAGCGTCGCTGAGGAGCGGGCGATTCAGGCGATGGTCGAGGGTATTGCGCCGGGGATGCTGGATGAAAAATCGGTCTTCGCGGCGCGGCAGGAGATGCAGGCCAATCTTCAAGCGGCCCGCAATCAGATCAGCGTGCTCAATCGTCAGGTGACATCGCTCACAGTGGCATTGGACGATGAACGCACGCGCATCGCCTCGCTCTTAGAAGAAGGCGGCACAGACGCGAATCTCAGCATCTCGCAGCGGCTGGTGGCGCTTGCCGATGAGCAAAAGCAGTTGCGCGACGAACGCGATGGCTTGATGAAGCGCCTGCAAGATGCCGAGGCGACCTTGAGCGGCGCGACAGCAGGCGACCAATCGATTGTCATAAACAACATGGCCGAATCCGTCCACAAAGAGCAGGCCGCGCTCCAGCATGAGCGGGATCGTCTGCAAGAGGCGCTCAATGCCCTGCGGATGATGAGTGCCAATACCCCCGATGATATCCAAACCCTGTTGACGCAGATGCAGGCCGAACAGAGCCGCCTCACGATTGAGCGCAGCCAACTACAAGACAAGCTCACGCTGCTGCAAACACAATTGCAAGAGTTGGGCCTGGATGCGGGCAGCACCGATCAAGCGATCAGCCGCATGTATGAAGAACGCGCCAATATGCAGTCACGGCTTGAGACGCTGCAAAAAGAGCGCGACACCCTCCTGAGCGAACGTTCGCGGCTCGCGGGCAGCATCCAGAACGAGAAAGACCGCGACACCGTTGTGCAATCGCTGCAAACCCAACTGCAAAATCTGGCCGCTGACCGCGAAGCTTCCTTGAAGCAGCGCGATAAGCTGCGGGCTGAACGCGATGATCTGGCGGAAAAGGTCAATATCATCAAGGAGCACCGCGCCCGCCTCGTGGCCCAGACCGCCGCGCTGGAGATGGAATTGGGCGAGGCGAATGAGGAGCAAAATCGGCTTCGCGCCCTGGTGCAGGCGCTGGCGGATGATAAGAGCGAGCTGCTGCTGCTGCGCGATGGCCTGAGCGCTGAACTCCAGCGCGTGCAGATCGCCTATGAGCAGTTGACAGCGCGGGCGGAAGGCGATGCCTCGCGGATGCAGCGCTTGAGCGAAGAAGGTGTGAACTCTCTCAAGCAGATGGTGGACGAACTGCTGGCGGATCGCAAGCGGCTTGAGTACGAACTCAGCCGCTCCCAGGGGGCGTTGGGCGACACCGAGTATCAG
>DAOTUR010000143.1:0-13992 GCA_034436915.1 Anaerolineae bacterium | reverse complement strand
AGGAAATCGCGTGCGCCTTCGGGCGTGGTCTTAAATAGAATCGGCGTCTCAACTTCAATGAAGCCCTGCTGATCCAGATAATCGCGGATGAATTTCACAACCTTATGACGCAGCACTAGGTTAGCCGTCATCTTGGGGCGGCGCAAATCGAGGTAGCGATGCTTCATGCGGATGGTTTCATCCAGATTTTCTTCGTCCTTGTTGATATAAAACGGCGGTGTCTTAGAGGCATTCAAGACTTTAAGTTCAGTGGCGACAATATCAATTGCGCCGGTGGGCAAATCAGTATTTTCTGTCCCGGCGGGGCGTTGTGTGACTGTGCCTGTGACCTGGATCACGTATTCGCTGCGAGCTTTGCTGGCATTCTCGTGGGCGTCGGGCGCGTTGGCGGCATTGACGACAACCTGTGTAATGCCCCAACGGTCACGGAGATCGATGAAAATGACGCCGCCCTGGTCGCGGCGGCGGTTGACCCATCCGGCCAGTGTGACGGTGTTTCCAATGTGTTCGGCGCGCAGTTCGCCGCAGGTATGCGTCTTCAACATACGATTTTGGCCTTATTCATTTCCGATTCATAAAACGCCGCAAAGCATAGCACGACTCGCGCCGTTCTCACCAGTTGGAAAGACAGACGAGTTTTACATGCTGAACTTCATACGGTCTTTGTGAACTTATATGACCCATAAAGAACAGTATAGCATAAAATGGTTTGGGCGATGCAATGAAAAGAGGAATTTAACTCTATAATAGAAAAACCAAAACAAGGAGACATTCATCATGGATAATACGGTTACGCTCACCCTCACCCTCACGTTGTCGACAGAGGCCGCCAAACGATTTGAGGAAAGAGCACAGGAACAGCAGCGCCCCCTCGCCGATGTTTTGCAAGAAACACTTGAGTCAGCAGCTTTTGAGGATGAGGACGAAGACTGGAAAGAAGACAGTAATGAGCAGATTCTGGCTGATTTGCGAGAATCTTTACAAGAAGCAAAACGGGGAGAATGGTTGGATGCGCGAGAAGTTTTAGACGAGTTGAAACGGAAGCATGGATTGTTATGACAACCGTTAGTTTGACGCCAAAGTTTAGAAAGCAACTCAATCGTCTCGGAGATAAATTTCGATTGATCTTTGAAGACGTGGATCAACTGCTCAATTCCCTGGAAGAGGGCAATATCGTTGGCGATCAAATCCCGAATCTGACCTATGAAGTCTACAAAGTCCATTTGCCCAATCGCAGCGCGAAGAAGGGCAAAAGCGGCGGCTTTCGCGTGATCTACTATGTGAAGACGCAGAATCTAATCGGGATGCTGTCGATTTACGTGAAGAGCGAGCAGACGGACATTCCGCTGCCTGAAATCACGGCGCTGATTGAAGAATTTCTCATACAATCTGATACAGATGAATAACGAGGATAGATGATATGGACATGCAAACCCCGAACACTCTTACGTTGAAACTGACGCCTGAGATGGCGAAGCGGCTTGAAGAGATGGCGCAGGCCCAACAGCGCTCTTTGATCGAGGTGGCACAGGAGACATTTGAGAGTGCTGTGTTGAGCGATGATGAAGACGACGAAGAGTGGGAAGAAGACAGCAATGAGGATATTCTCGCCGGGCTTCGTGAATCTTTAGAAGACATGAAGGCGGGGCGGATGCGAGATGCCCGCGAGGTTATTGAGGAGATTCGGCAGGCGCAAAAGCTGAAAAACCATGATGCAAGTTAGCTTATATCGTAGGTTTGAGAGACAGCTCCTTCGTCTACAAAATAAATTTCCACTCCTGGTTGACGACTTTGAAATAATCGTCGATCAACTGGAGAGAGGTCAGATTCTCGGCGATCAAATCCCGAATCTGGCCTATGAGGTCTACAAGGTTCGTTTGCCCAATCGCAGCGTGAAGAAGGGCAAAAGCGGCGGCTTTCGCGTGATCTATTATGTGAAGACGCAGGAGCTGATTGGGATGCTGTCGATTTACGTGAAGAGCGAGCAGACGGACATTCCGCTGCCTGAAATCACGGCGCTGATTGAAGAATTTCTCACACAATCTGATACAGATGAATAACGAGGATAGATGATATGGACGCCCCACAACTTGATACACTGACAATCACACTGCCGAAGATGTTGATTGAACGGTTGAAAAAAGAGGCCGAAGCCCAACAGCGCCCTCTCGATACAGTGGTTGAAGATGTAATAGAGGCATATTTGACTGAGGACGAAGACTGGGAAGAAGATAGCGATGAGCAGATTCTGGCTGATTTGCGCGAGTCGCTGCAACAAGCAAAACGTGGCGAATGGCTTGATTTTGATGAAGTCATGGCGGAAATGAAACGGAAGTATGATGTCGATCATCATTAAGACAACCGCTCAATTCAGAAAACAGTTGAAGCGCCTTGTCAGCAAATACTATTTGCTCGCAGGGGATATGGATGAGTTAGGTCATCAACTCAAGACAGGCCAGCTTCCCGGTGATCAAATCCCGAATCTGGCCTATGAGGTCTACAAAGTTCGTTTGCCCAATCGCAGCGCCAAGAAGGGCAAAAGCGGCGGCTTTCGCGTGATCTATTATGTGAAGACGCAGGAGCTGATTGGGATGCTGTCGATTTACGTGAAAAGCGAGCAGACGGACATTCCGCTGCCTGAAATCACGGCGCTGATTGAAGAATTTCTCACACAATCTGATACGGATGAATAACGAGGATACACAATATGGACACCCCACAGTTTGATACACTGACGATCACTCTGCCGAAGACATTGATTGAACGGCTGAAAAAAGAGGCCGAAGCCCAACAACGCGCTCTCGATACGGTGGTTGAAGATGTGATAGAGGCATATCTCACTGAGGACGAAGATTGGGAAGAAGACAGCGACGAGAAGATTCTGGCGGATTTGCGCGAATCTTTAGAAGATATGAAAGCGGGGCGGATGCGCCCTATAGAAGAATTGTTTGCTGAAATTCGTGAGGCGCGTAAACATGACCGTTGAAGTCAGATCAACGCGACGGTTTGATAAAGAATTCAAACGTCTCGTCCAGAAATTCCCCCTTCTGTTTGAGGATTCTGTTGAACTTACCGCACAAATCCAAAGTGGAGGAATTCCAGGCGATCAAATCCCGAATCTGGCCTATGAAGTCTACAAAGTTCGTTTGCCCAATCGCAGCGCGAAGAAGGGCAAAAGCGGCGGCTTTCGCGTGATCTATTATGTGAAGACGCAGGAGCTGATTGGGATGCTGTCGATTTACGTGAAAAGCGAGCAGACAGACATCCCGCTGCCTGAAATCACGGCGCTGATTGAAGAATTTTTGTCAGATCATCCGAACGAAGAATAGAAACCCGTTTGTCCTTCTCCGTCATCACCAACCGCGCACTCGCTAAAGCCAATGTCACCGTCAGCCAGAACCACGTAATCGATGCCTGAAAATCCAAGCGGAAGAAGTACAAATCGGCCACTGCATTGACGAGCGCCGTGAGCAGCGCCGCGTGATAGCCCAACAAAATCGCATCGAAATCGGGATCATGTTTGGCAATTTGCCATGCGCGGTAGCCATACGCAAAGACGCCGCCCATCGCCAGCAAAAACAGCGCCACCCCGGTCAGTCCAATTTGATTCGCCATGATGAGATACATATTCGCCACGTCGGTATAGAGCGTGTTGTTGGGCGTGCCTGTAAAGCCGATGCCCGTTAGCGGATACTGGCCGATGAGATCGAGCGCATCCGTCCATTCGCCCACGCGCATTTGTGTCGCAAGGTCTTCGCCGCGAAACGCCTGAAAGATACGATCAATGTAGCGCTGGGCAGGCGGCAAAAAGAGAATCAAAATGCCTACCACAATGAGGGGGACGAGATAGCGTCGATAGCGGGCCAGAATGATCACGAACAGCCCCACGCCAAACGCCAGCAGCGAAGATCGTGACGATGTGATGATCAGCGCCAGCACCGTCACGCCCATCACGCCCCACGTCAGCCAGCGCGGACGCAGCACCGGACGCGCCGCGAACAACTGCGGAGCCAACATCGCGGCCCCAATTGCCAGCAGGCCGCCCAGGGCATTTGGATCAACCCATGTGCCGATGGCACGTTCGCCCAGGGCAGGATCGGATTCGACATAGCGGATCGCGCCACTCGACGGATAGCCAATCGGCCCCAACCGCACGAGCAGACTGTCGGCGGCTCTATCCGGCATGGCCCACAGCAGGATCGCAATCAGCGCCTGTGCGCCGATGAAGACCGTCACGACCCAGACGATACGCCGCAGCGTAGACACATCGCGCAGCAAATCGCCCAGGATGAAGACGAGACTAATGCTGACCATTGCCATGAGGAAGCGGCGGGCAATCGTGGCATCGGGCATCCCAAAGCGCCAGCCGAGCACAAAGGCAAAGATCACCCACATGACATACAGTGCGATCAGCCCGTGAATCGGCGTGATCTGGAAGCCACGCCGCCGTCCTGTCATCCATTGGCACAAATACACAAAGAGGAAGGCATAAAGGGCAAGATCGAGAAAGCTTGGTTTGAAGCCGATTTTGAATGGCAGTGTGCCGAAGGGCAGCAGGATCATGATGCCGATGATGCCATAGAGCGCAATGCGCAGATCGGTGAGCACATAGAAGCCAAGCGTGATGCCTACAATCGCCGCCAGCGCGATGATCGGGCCGCCGACAGCCAGCAGCAGGCCCACGCCCGCGCCGATCAAGCCCATGACCACGCCTACCAGCATCGCATACAGACGCCTATCGAGGTGGCTCACCCAGATTTGCAGGGGATAAAGTTGAGTGTTCATATATTCCCTTTGTAGAGGCGCATCACGCTGGTGGGTGGGCATGATAACGTGGTGAGCCTATTGTGATTCGTAAAATCGTGTTGGTGTAGGGGCGACCCATGGGTCGCCCTGCTGGAAATGGATATCCTGGGTATACCTTACAATGACAACACACTGTTCTGTACCATCTACTCGCACGCTGCACCCACGTTAAAGGCGCATAGGGTCTTTAAGGAGGATCACGGCGCGTAAACAGTCTGAACAGGCTGAGCACGCCCCAGAGGGCCAGCAGCCCCCACGTTACGGCGCTCATCACGAGGCCAATTTTGTAACTGATGGGATCATACACCAGACGCACCGTATGTGTACCCTGTGGCACGGCTATAGCGCTCAATGCGCCATAGGCCCGCAAAATGGGTACAGGAGTCTCATCCAGCGTGGCCCGCCAGCCGGGATAGTTGATCTGTGCCAGCGAGAGCATGGCATTCTGATCGGTTTGAACCGCAATGGTGATGGCTTCAGGCTGATACTCTGTCACGGTAGCGCGGCCCTGTCCTGGCGTATCGGGCAGCACAAGGCCGGGATCGCCCTGCACAATGATGCTGGTGCGCGGATTGTAGTGCGAATCGTTCAGCAGCGCCTGGGCGAAGGCATCGCTGTCTACCACATCGGCATGATACAGCAGCAGCGCAAACGGACGCGGGTCAGTCAGGCGGTGCAGCTTGTACGCGCCCTGTGTGTCTGTTCCCTCAGCAACAATCTCAGATGGCTCCTTGAAGGCATCGCGCTCACTGAACACGTATTTGACCGCGAACAACTCCCATGCCAGCGGATTATGGATGTAATCGCGGTAGATCAAATCGCGGGCCGCCGTGAAAAACAGCGGGCTAATGCCGCGTATATCCGCAATGTGATAGAGCGTGCCGTAATTGGCCTCAAGACCGCGAAAGCCATCTACGCGGTAGGGGACGCTGGAATCCGCCATCACCTGCTGAATGGCGGGAGCAGGCAGGGCGGGAAGTTGTTTTGCAGCGGGGATAGAATCATAGTTGCTAGGGGTGTCGCGGGTGACGCTGAACAATTCCAGCACCATTAGCGCCAGTATTCCCGCCAGAATCAGGCGTCGTCCGCCTTCATGCCAGCGCAGCACCAGCCAGAGGCCACCTACAGTGGCCGCACTGAGCAGAGCGATAGAGGCCAGTTTCGCACTGTCCGTCCCAATTTGCAACTGCCACGCGGCAAAGGCCAGAATCGCCATGCCACCCGTGAGCACGCCGACATATTTTGCCGCCTGGAGCAGGGTTGGGCACGTGTCCTCAATCTGTGTGCCAAGACGCGCCGCGCCCAATCCGGCAAGAACTGCCAGACTGTTCGATACGAGGACAGCGGCGCGTTCCTGGCCGCGAAAGAAGCGCAGGCCGGGCAGCACATTGTAGAGGAACGGATACAGCCCCAGATTGCCGCCAAAACTGTGCAGGAGTGCCACCAATGCCACGCCTGCCCAGAATGCCACTGTCTCACTGCGCCGTCTGATCGCAGTGTAGGCAAACAGCAGCGCCGGAAGCCCCATATACAGCGGCGAAAACAGGCTGACAGCCCCCGGAAAGATCATCTGCCACACATCTTGCAGCGGGAAGCCGCCACGCTTGGCGTCATAGCTGAGATCGGCGCGGCTGGTGAGGCGCAGATATTCTACACCGGGGAGCAGCGTCACAGCCGTGATGCCCAATGTGACAATCCCGAAAAAGACAAATCCCACAAGCGCCCGCCGCCATGCAATTTTCTGCGTATAGACGCGGTAGACATACCATGCCGCGCCCAGATACGTCAAAAACCAGGCCGTTTGTGGATGCCCGGCCATCCATGCCAGCCCCAACGCCAGCCCTGCCAGCGTGATCCATCCCCAGCTCAGGCGCGAGTCACGGGTGGCCTCCAGCAGGCCAAGTGCCATGAGCGGCAGCCATACGCCTGATTCCAACAGGGCCAATTGCAGCGGGGGATAGCCGCCGATGAAGCCGCCGTAAGCCGCCGCGATGCTTGCCACCAGAGCGCCAAACACGCTCCCGCTCTGCCCCAGCGTCAAACGGCGCACGAAGGCATACATCAGGAGTGCATACAGCAGCACATGCAGCGCGGCTTCGGTTTGCAGCGCGGCATATGACCAGCCGCCCGTTTGATGCGCCACAGCAAGCGTCAGCCAGCGCGGCGGATAAAAGATCGCCGCCTGTGTATCCGCAATGAAGGGCATCCCGCCGTTGTTGTAGGGGTTCCACAGAGGAACTTCGCCCGTTGTGAGCCGCGCATACTGATAGGCCCCAAAGGTGACGAACTGCCCGCTGAAATCGCCCTGCTTGAACGACGCCTGATCCTCCACAAAAGGCGTAAACAGCCGCCAGAAGAATGTCACCCACAGCACAATGTGCAGCAGAATCGCCCAGCGATCAAGTCGTCTCTGGCCGGACATACGAGTCAGCGCGTCCATGATTGCCTCACCTGGGCATAAAAATCGAGCGTGGTCTGCACGCGCACAGTGGGATCGAAGGTATGGGCCAGGAGCCGTGCGCCCTCTTGCAAACGGGTACGCACTCGCGCTGCTGCCAGGGGTTGGAGGGCCTGTCGCAGGGCGGCGGCGTCATTGGGCGCGACGAGCCAGATATTTTCGCTGTGATGAAAGGTGGGAATGGGGACAGCGGGCTGCGTCGTCACAATCGCGCACCCCTGCTGAATCGCGGCCATGAGGCTGCTGCGCCGATACGATGCGCCATCGCGGAACGGCATGACCACCACATCCACCGTCCGCAGCCAGCCGTTGACATCGACATCGCTGACAGGCCCCGACCATAGGATATCATCGGTGAGGTTGTAGTCCTGGATTAGGCGTTTGATCTGGGCGGCATAACTGGCATTGGTTGGATCAGACGTGCCGAGCTGTTCGCCGATCATGAGCAGTTTCACTGGATAATCGGCCCGCAGCGCGGCGAAACTCTCCATCAGGGTATCGACGCCTTTGGTGTGATTGACGAAGCCAAAATAGCCGAGCAGCAGCGTCTCCAGCGGCACGCCCAATTTGGCCCGCCATGCCTGCGGATCAAACCGCGACGGCAGATCAGCATGAATCGTGCTGCCAATCGGGATCATGGTGCTGTGGGGGAGGTGCTGCACGCTGGCATAATCTTCGTGGTTGGTGGTGATGACGCCTGCCGAATGACGAGCCAGCGACATCACAATGCGTTCGCGCAGCAGGCCGGCTTTGGGGAAGAGATAGGGAAAGCGCAGATCATGGAAGGTCGTGATGATTGGAGCCGCTTTCACCCAGCGCGGTAGCACATGAATCCAGGGCGACATGCGGTAGGCGGCTGTCTGGTACTGCAAATTCAGCACATCCAGCGCATTGGCTTTGGCCCAACGCTGCACAGTGGGCAGGCTGCGAAAATTCCAGCGGCGAATCGTCGTGCGGACAATCTCCCCATGCTGGCTCTGGGCGGGTGGGATGCTGAACACATCAACCGTGTGACTGAGGGCCAGTAATCCCTCTGCCAGAAGAGCGGTAAAATCGCCCACGCCCCCCCGCATCGGGGGATATTCGCCTGTGATCAGACCAATCCGCATTAAGACACCTTGAGTCCTGAACGTAACACGCGCCAATACGTTTGAATCCGCTGTCTGCGCTCTGGGCGCATCGAGCGCTTGGGGCTGATGACGGTTTTCACGGCTTCTTCCATAATTTGCCAGACATATGAGAGCAGCAGGAAGACTCGCATGAGGAGCGCAACGCGATAGCCATGATATTTTCGCAGGTAGCGCAGCTTGCTCTCCTGAAAATAGATATGCTTGTTTGCGCCCGCCTGCTCGGTGCTTTTGCCTCCGTGATGTGTAATCTGGGCCTGCCCATCATAGACGACAGCCCATCCCGCCGTTTTTGCCCGTTTGCACCAGTCCATCTCTTCGCTGTACATCACATAGCCCGTGTCCAGCCCGCCGATCTGCTCATACACGGCACGGCGTACCATGATGGCTGAACCCTGCACCCAATCGACATCAAGCACAGCGGTATTGAGCGCTTCGGTGACATAAAAATCATCGAGCCATTCTTTGGGCGCATAGCCTTGCAGCCATGTGCTCTCAAAGAAGGCGAGGGCGGGCGTGAGAAAGCGGCGGCGGCTCGATTGCGTTGTGCCATCGGTGTTGAGCGTATGTGGCCCGATAATGCCCACTTTACGATTGGCGTCCATATAGGCGACGAGATGGGCGAGAGCATCGCTAATGACTTCGGTATCAGGATTGAGGAGTAAGAGATAGCGGCCCTCGGCGGCTTCGAGGCCGATGTTGTTGCCGCGTGTAAAGCCGACATTCTCGCTTTGTGCCAGCATTGTCACCCAGGGGAATGTCGTCTTTACCCGCGTTACCGTGTCATCGCTGCTGGCCGAATCGACTACGATGACTTCGGTCTGCGGCAGCCGATAGGCGGAGGAGGTCGCCAGCGACGCGGCGATGCTGTGCAAGCACTGTTCAAGCAGGGCCGCCACATTCCAACTGACAATGATAATTGATAAATCCATATGTCACCTCCTGGAGGGGCATTTTACCAGCAATTTACACCATGCTGGAGATTCGTTTACATCTCAGCCGCATACTGATCTTCAAGAAGTCCAATCAAATACGACAAACAAGGAGACACGAACATGGTGACACGCAAATTCAGCAAGCTGGTGATGATCGTTCTTTTGGCCGCAACCGTTGCGGGTACTGCCGCAGCGCAGGATGGTGGCAAAGGCCAGGGTGGTCATGGTGGACGCGATGGCATGGGCATGGGCAGACGCGGTCCCGGTGCTCTGGTGGAAATCGTGCAGAAGGTGTCGGATGAAACGCAGTTGACCGCCCGCGAAATCACGCAGGATCTGCTCAGTGGGCAGACAGTGGCCGAAATTCTCAATGCCAACAGCAAAGACCCGGAAGCGTTCGTGACAGCGATGTTGGCCGATGCTAAGACCAAACTTTCTGAGCAGGTGACGGCTGGCAATCTGACCCAGGCTCAGGCTGACGAACGCCTGACACAATCTGAAGCTGATCTGCGCGCCTTCGTCTTTGAAGGAACGCTCCCGGAAGGCCGCGATGGACAGAAGATGGGCAACCGCATCGTACAGCTCGGCCAGATCATTGTCGAGCAGGCGGGACTGGATGCCAAGACCGTGATGGAGAGCCTCAAGAGTGGCAAGACGCTGGAAACCCTCATCACCGAGGCGGGCAAAGATGTGGCTACCGTCAAGCAGGCGAGCATTGATGCTGCGACGAAGGCTATCAACGAGGCCGTGACAGCCGGCACTGTGACACAGGAACGCGCTGACCAGATGATCGCCAATCTCAGCACCGTGATTGATCGCCTTCTGAGCGGCAATATGCCGACGGGACAGCGTGGTGGGCTTCGTCTGGGTGCTGCGGTGGCAACCGCCACAGGCATGACCCCGCAAGAGGTCAAGGCCCAGGTGGATGCAGGCAAGACGCTGGCCGATGTGCTGACGAGCAAGAACATCGCCATTGACAGCTTCGTGGAAACACAGCTTCAACCTGTGAAAGATCGTCTGACCGCCCGTGTGACCAGCGGCGAGATCACTCAGGCGCTGGTCGACGCTCGTTTGGCCCTGGCCCGCGTCGAGATGACGGATCGTCTGAATGGCACATTCAAGGCAGAAGATGGCGCTGAGATGCCCGATGCGCCGATGGAAATCCCCGAAGCGACGACTACGCCGAACGCTTAACTTATAAACTCTCCCTGATCGCTTGACCCTATGCCGTGAGATGACGCTCTCACGGCATTTTTTGTTTGGAGACTATGGGGGATATTTATCTTTTGTAGGGGAGCAGCGTGCTGTGCCTTTTTGACGATATGCTTCTATTGGGCGCAGCACGCTGCTCCCCTACGGATGACGTGATCGGAATTGAAATCGTGGAGAGGTATTTTGTAGGGGCATGGCACGCCATACCCTCCATCGCGGTATTAAAATGTCACGGCAGATTGAACAGCCGCACAGCGTTCGCGGTGGTGACAGCGGCGACCTCATCCATCGTGATCTTCTTGACAGAGGCGATTCGCTCGGCGATGAGCGGAATATAGCTCGGCTCATTGCGCTTGCCGCGATAGGGGTGCGGCGTCAGGAATGGCCCATCGGTCTCCACCAGAATGCGATTGAGCGGCGTGACCGCCACCACACGGCGCAGCTCATCCGCCTTGCCAAAGGTGACAGGCCCAGTGAAGCCCAGATAAAACTCAAGCGCCAGCACACGCTCGGCGGTT
Organism: Anaerolineae bacterium; assembly: GCA_034436915.1. Lineage (GTDB taxonomy): Bacteria > Chloroflexota > Anaerolineae > Aggregatilineales > Phototrophicaceae > JALHOR01. The sequence continues at coordinate 2,936 of DAOTUR010000143.1, read as the reverse complement.
TCGGGCGACGCAGAGAAGGAGTGCATCACGCCCGGACGCTCGTGCAACGGGCCTGTCAGCGTTGCAACCCAGGTCGTGAGCATCGCCACCAAATCCTCACTCGCCTCGCGGTTGTGGATGATGACAGGCAGATTGAGACGCGCCGCTAAATCAAGCTGAGCTTCAAAGGCGGCAAACTGCTTGTCTTTGGGGCTGCGATCCCGATAGTAATCCAGGCCAATTTCGCCAATCGCAACGATATACGGCTTCTGTGCGTGCGACTCGATCTCAGCCAACAGTGCCGCGTCAAAATCGGCGGTGCTGTTGGGATGGACGCCGGAGGTGGCGAAAATCTGGCCGGGGTACTGCGCCGCCAGCGCCAGCGATTCCTGCGTCGTGATAAGATCAACTGCCGGAATAATCACGCGGGTCACGCCAACAGCCGCAGAGCGGGCGATGACATCGGCGCGATCCGGCTCATACGAGTCGAAGTTGAGATGACAATGGGTATCAATCAAAAGAGGGGGCATGAGAATCACATTTTTATAGGGAATGGGTAGTACGCGGTCAGGAATAAAAAATGTTATCGTAGGGACACGGCCTGCCGTGTCCGCACATTCGGACAAGGCGGGCCGTGTCCGCACATTCGGACAAGGCGGGCCGTGTCCCTACAGAATACCCGGAAGATTGCTATTTATCGTTGTGGCGAGAGAGTAGGGGCATGGCACGCCATGCCCAGGTAGGAACTACACCGCGTCGTCGGGGTCTTTTTTCAGGCGCTCTAAGTCAGCCTCAACCATCATCTGGATGAGCTGCTCAAAGTTGACCTCTGGAACCCAGCCTAACTTTTCTTTGGCCTTGCTTGCATCGCCCACCAGCAGATCAACCTCGGCAGGACGCATGAATTTAACGTCCTGCACGACATAATCCTTCCAATTGAGATCGACGCAAGTGAAGGCGACCTCCACCAGACGCTCAATCGTGTGGGTGCGGCCTGTGGCGATGACGAAATCATCAGGCTTGTCCTGCTGGAGCATCAGCCACATCGCCTCGACATAATCGCCCGCAAAGCCCCAATCGCGCTGCGAATCCAGATTGCCCAGACGGAGTTCGTGCGCCAGCCCCAGCTTGATCTTGGCGGCATGGTAGGCCACTTTGCGCGTGACAAATTCCAGGCCACGACGCGGTGACTCATGATTGAACAGGATGCCGCTCACGGCGAAGATATTATAGCTCTCGCGGTAATTGACCGTGATCCAGTGGGCATAGACTTTCGCCACGCCATAGGGACTGCGCGGATACAGTGGCGTCTTCTCGGATTGGATGGGATGCTGCACCTTGCCGAACATCTCGCTGCTGGAGGCTTGATAGAAGCGAATCGACGGATCAACCGTGTGAATGGCCTCTAACATGCGTGTCGCGCCCAGTCCGGTCACATCGCCTGTGAAGACAGGCTGATTCCACGAGGTCGGCACGAAGGACTGCGCGGCCAGATTGTAGACTTCCTGTGGGCGGATTTCGCTCAGGGCGCGGGTGAGGCTGGTCTGGTCGAGCAGATCACCCTGCACAATATTAATTTTGTCCTGAATATGGCGGATGCGCTCATAGCGCACGGTGCTGGTACGGCGCACCATGCCGTAGACCTCATAGCCTTTGTCGAGCAGGAGTTCGGCAAGGTACGACCCGTCCTGGCCTGTGACGCCTGTAATGAGTGCTCTTCTTTTTGTCATAATGTTTCTGATCTCCTGATGTCGTGCTGCACGCGCTGGCGGCAGTCTTCTAAAATTGCCCGTAAAGTGTCGGCAAAGGGAATCTGCGGCTCCCATCCCGTCACGGCGTTTAACTTCTCATAGCTGCCTTGAATGCAGGGAATATCGGTGGGGCGCAAACGCAGCGGATCGACCTCGGTGCGGATGGCAGTGGTAGCGTATGACAGCAGACGCTCCAACACCTCCGCGATGCTGAACGCCTGATTCGAGGCGATGTTGTAAGCATCCCCAACCTGTCCGCGCTCAATCAACAGCCTATAGGCTCGCACAACATCGCGCACGTCGGTAAAATCGCGCTGCGCTGTGAGATTGCCCACGCGAATCACCGGCTCTTGCAGCCCGGCCTCGATGCGGGCAATTTGCATCGCAAAGGCCGTAATCACAAAGCGTTCGCTCTGGCCGGGGCCGGGATGATTGAAGGCCCGTGCGCGAATAATCGGCAGTTGATGACACAGATAATACTGCCAGCCCATCATATCCTGGGTGATCTTGCTCAGGCTGTAGGGGCTGGCGGGGCGCAGCGGCGTGTCCTCGGTGATGGGCAGTTCGTGCGGCTGCACCATGCCATAAATCTCAGCGGAGGTCACAACGAGAATGCGCGGCGCAAGCCCCAACTCATAGCAGCCCTGAAGGATGTTGAACTGGGAGTGAATATTGGTTTCGAGTGTCTCCCAGGGAGCCTCAAACGAGTAGGCCGGAGACGATTGGCCTGCCAGATGATAAATCACCGTCGGATGAATGGCGTCAAGCAGCGCTTTAACCGCGTCTGTCTCACACAGATCAATGCGAACATAGCGAATATGCTCGTCAGTGCTGGTGACGGTGGATTGATGCATTGTGCCGATGAGGGTGTCATGCGGCTGAGAATGGCGCAGCGCGGCGATGAGGTGCTGGCCGACGAAGCCGCTGGAACCAGTGATAAGAATCGGCACGGTTAACCTGCTGTGTGTCCGGGTTACTCGGCACGGATTATAGCCAAAGCTGCGTCTCATACCAGCCTTGATTGATATTCAGGGGATGAGAGGCTGTAGAAAAGCCCCTTCACCCCAACCCCCTCTCCCCCACAAGGGGCTATACATTACCCACAAGTCGGAGAGGGATTGAACATGGGGTAAACTGGGGAGTGTTGAGGGAAGAACATGACAAGAAACGGAGCCATACCCGACACCCTACCTGTATCCAAGCGAC
>DAOTUR010000142.1:0-1992 GCA_034436915.1 Anaerolineae bacterium | reverse complement strand
TCGCGCCCCTACAAAAGCGCTTTGGCCCTTTAAAAATTCCTTGCCATCAAAAATTGAGCCTCAGAATTTGATTTTGCGTGCCAAAATGATCGCAAAATCGAGACATGCACCATTGGTTAGATATAAATAAGAGGCTTGGGATTACTAAAAAGGGAAAAGGTCCAAAACAATAGACGGATTCAGATAATCTTAGAAGCCGTTTGATAATGCCATTCGTTACAAAAAAATGTATTTTGGCGTAGGGACAGGGCCTGCCCTGTCCATTTTCACGCGATGGACGGACAGGGCAGGCCCTGTCCCTACTGAAGAAAGAGATTTATGACCTCTCATGACCCTTTATCAGTCCCTTATATTTTGTAAGGGACTGATAAAGGGTCATGAGAGTTTTCTAGAGTTCAATCGATGCCATGCACGACTTCAAATCTCTTTCTCTATTCATCGCCTCAAATGCTGCTATAATCGTAGGTATGAATACGACACCGTTCCCCGCCTCGCTGGATGCCCTGTAGCATCCCAAATATTTGCACATCTCTCCCCTGCGAGAGCGTGTGATTTGGCATTCGCGCCGCCCCAGTCCTGATCCTGTCCCTGAGAGAAAGTCACCCACCATGCTAGAGAAACTGGCGGGCGTCGAAGCCCGTTACGATGAATTAGAGCGCCTTCTGTCTGACCCTGAATCGGCCAAAGATCGCGCCAAAATGACCGAATACGCCAAAGAGCGCTCGACCCTGGAAGAGATCGTGATCCAGTACCGCGTCTACAAAAAGACGCTGGATGATCTAACTGGCGCGAAGCAACTTGCCAATGAGGAAACCGACCCTGATCTCAACGAGATGGCACGCGAAGAGATGAAAGAGCTGGAGACACAGATGACTCAGCTTGAGCAGTCGCTGACGCTGCTGCTGCTGCCCAAAGACCCGCGTGATGGCCGTAACGCCATTGTGGAAGTTCGCGCCGGGGCTGGCGGCGATGAAGCGGGCCTGTTCGCGGCGGATTTGTTCCGCATGTACAGCCGCTATGCGGCGGTCAAAAACTGGAAGCTGGATATTATGTCGATGAACGAGGGCGGCGGCGGCATCATCAAGCAGGTCACGTTCATGGTCAAAGGTGATAACGTGTTCAGCCGTTTGCGCTATGAGAGCGGCGTGCATCGCGTCCAGCGCGTCCCCGCCACTGAGAGCCAGGGACGCATTCACACCAGCACGGCCACTGTCGCGGTGCTGGCGCAGATGGATCCGGTGGATGTGAAGCTGGATATGAAAGATGTCCGCATCGATATCTTCCGCAGTTCGGGCGCGGGCGGCCAATCCGTCAATACCGCCGATTCAGCCGTGCGGATGACGCATTTCCCGACGGGCATTGTTGTGGATATGCAGGATGAGCGCAGCCAGTTGCAAAATCGTGAGCGGGCGATGCAGGTGCTGCTGGCCCGCCTGTATGAAGCCGAAACTGAGAAGCAGCGGGTCGCTTTTGAAGCGGATCGCCGTGATCAGGTTGGTACGGGAGATCGCTCGGAGAAGATTCGCACCTACAACTATCCGCAGAGCCGCGTCACCGATCATCGTATCAATCACAGCAACTACAATCTGCCTGTGGTGATGGACGGCGCGATTGACGAGTTCATTGATCTGCTGTCGACACAGCGTCAGGCCGAACTCCTGTCAGGCGACCAGTTGGGGGCGTAATCATCAGCGGATGATGATGGGATGAAATGCATGATTCGTGTAGGGACAGGGCCTGCCCTGTCCATTTTCACGCGATGAACGGACAGGGCAGGCCTTGTCCCTACGCCAAAATACATTTTGTTTGTGACGAATGGCATTATCAAACGGCTTCTTAAATAGACACAGACGTATTTTTATGACCGCTGTGCTTTGCGAGCCTATGCGTCAGCAATCAGGGCGCGGATATCGGCGGGTGTGCGCGGCGCGTGATGCCCATCGACAATCACGCGGTTGCCATACGACAGCAGCCTCTCCAGCATCGTGATAT
>DAOTUR010000141.1:0-2746 GCA_034436915.1 Anaerolineae bacterium | reverse complement strand
ATGCGGAGTGGTGCGAGTGCTACAAGCCCTATCGCGCACGCGAGGCAGTGTTTGAGTAGAGAATACCCTCACCCCAACTCCTCTCCCGCGAAGCGGGAGAGGGGCTTTGCTGCGCTGTTTTGCATCTCCTGATCGTATCTACTCATCTTGCAATAAAGGTGTTGTAGGGGCGCGATCCATCGCGCCCTGATTGATTTATAGGAGGTTTGGCGTGGGCAGGATGCATCCTGCCCCTACGAACCTAAAATTCGCATGGAGGGGCCAGGGGTGAGGTTACCCTTCCGCCAGAATGCTATCGACAGCATCGGCCAGATGGCGCAGCGTGCGGACGAGATGCACCCCATCGGCTTTGGTGTTGTAGAGATGCATATCGCTGTCGCCTGTCCCCCAATACGATGTTGGCTCAGGGCAGAACCAGAACAGCCGCCGCGCCCGCCGCTGCATGTCGGCGGCGATATCAACACGCGGATCATTGTAGTTGTTGCGTCCGTCGCCCAGGACAATCACCGTCGTGCGATGATCGATCTTTGCCATGTGATCGCGGGCGAAGGTGGCGAGGCTGTTGCCTAGATCGGTGTTGTAGTGGCCGGGCGGGTTGTCCATCATCACCTTTTCAACGGCGATGCGCGGATCATGCTCTTTCAGCTCCATCGTCACATCTTTGATATCGCCGATGAAGACGAAGCTGTAGGTGCGCTGCACCTGATCCTGCAATTCATACACCAGCGTTAGCAGGAATTCCACGCAGTAGCGCATAGAGGTGCTCAGATCGCAGATGAGGACGAGCGAGGGTTTTTTCTGCCGCTTGCGAAATTTCATCTCAATGGGAATACCCATGTAGCGCATGTTACGGCGAATCGTGCTGCGTGGGTCAAACCGGCCTGTTTTGGCCTTGCGCTGGCGCATGGCGGCCCGTGAACGCAGACGGGCGGCCAGACGGCGAATCTCGTCGCGCAGATGATCCATGTCCTGCTCGGACAGATTGTGGAAATCCACGTCCATCAGATCTGGCTTGGGTTCCTGCGGCTTTTCGGCCATGCGTTCTGCCAGCGATTGCCCCGCGTACTGGCTCATCTGGTTGGCGATGCCGCGCATATTTTCGCGGATCATCTGCTCAAGCTGATTCAATTCTTCCTGCGACATGCCCATCTGTGCCAGTTGCTCCAGCAGTTGATCGAGCATCCGCATGGCCTGATTGAGGCCCGACTGTTGATTCATGCGGCGCTCAAACCAAGGGCGCTGATCCATCTCGTCGCCTTGATCGAGGCCGGACATCTGCCCCAACTGCTCAAGTTGTTCAGGCGTCATTCGCTCACCGCGCATGAGCTGTTCCATCAACTGCTTGAGGGCCTCTTGATTGCCCATCAGCGCTTCCATCGCCTGCTGAAGCATCTGCTTCTGCTCAGGCGTGAGCTGATCGTAAATATCGTTCATAGGCGGTTCGTTGTGCGTGAAGAACAGCGGGAAATAATACTCAAATTTATTTTGATCCCGATGTTCTTTGACGAGCGTGCTTCGCATTGCTGCTTTGAAGTACGCCAGATTTGCAATCCCAATCGCATCTGCGCCTTTTAACGCATCCTGGCTCTCCGCGACGGAAATACGAACCCCTGCGGCCCGCATTGCCCGGATGAAATCGACCATGCGTTTGTCCATTGTGTTGTCTGCCTTAGTCTATGGTCATGCCTCATCATATCGCGCTTTGAAGGGTGACACAAGAAAATTCTTAAGACCCTCACCAAATGGGGAGGGTCGCTAACCCCCTACTTATTGGGGGGTACAAGTGCCGCTTATGGATGTACTCTGTGACCAGATAAGCTTATCTGGTCGCGAGATTTACATGGGGCAAGGTATGAGCTATGACGAGATTGAAGAACGCCTTTTAGAGGCCGCGTCACGTCTTCTCATTCGCTATGGCTACGACAAGACAACGCTCGATGATGTCGCCCGTGAAGCTGGACTCTCGCGCAGCACCTTGTATACGCGCTGGAAGAAAAAAGACACGCTGTTTCGGGCGCTGATCTGGCGCGAGAGCCTGCGCTATATCGATGATGTGATTGAACATCTGGCGCAAGAGCATGAGGCGGGGACACTGGTTGGATTTTTTGGCCTCGCTATGCGTCTGATCCGTGAAAATGCCTTTATGGAGACGCTCTACACACGAGATCGCCATGTGTTTGGCACACTTCTCTTGCGAGACAATGTGACGCAGCTTTATGTGTGGCGTATCAATATCACCGTCTCATTTCTGACGATGATGCAGCAGGTGGGCATGATGCGTCCCGATGTGGATATCAAGACGCTGGCTTATGTGTTGAGCAGCCTCCAGTTTGGCATCTTGAAGCTGGGCGAGATTATGCCTGATGAACAATCACCGCCAATGGCGGCTGTTGTACAACAAGTCGTCCAGATGATGAATGTGTATGCTGCGCCTGAGCAAGTGGATGCAGAACACGGGCGCGAGGCACTGATAACCTATATGCAGACCCTGCGTGACCAATTACAAGCTGCTGGTGAGGGCTTTTCTCCAAAAGGATGATCACAATGACAACACACACACAACACTCAGAGATGTACATGCAGGAATGCGGCCCGACCACTTCTCCTACGCTGGTGTTTTTACATGGCGGCGGCGGGGCAGGTTGGATGTGGTCGCCGCAAGTGGAATCCCTGTCCCGCGATTTTCACTGTCTTGTGCCGGATTTGCCAGGACATGGCCGCAGCGCTGAGATGCCGTTTACCATCT
>DAOTUR010000140.1:0-5431 GCA_034436915.1 Anaerolineae bacterium | reverse complement strand
CGCGCTCGCTGATCGAGAGCGCATGGGCCGGGCTGGACCGGGGCCGAGGCATGACGGAACCGGATCGACGGCGATAGACCCCACTGCAATTCAGCCCCAGCACCACACATGCCTGTTTCAAGCCAATGCTCAGCGCCAGTTCCTTCATGATCGCGTCTCCTTCAGGCCGTCCAACAGCGAGAGCCCACATTCTGGCTGCATGATGGCGTTCATGCGACCCCGGCAGGCGGAGCGCTGATTGCACAGGCATGGCTGAAGGCTGTCGAAGCTATGTAACCATTGGTGCATGTCTCGATTTTGCGATCATTTTGGCCCGCAAAATCAAACTCTGAGGCTCAATTTTTGTATGTATTCAGCTATCCGTGCGACGAAGGCCCTCGTAGGGGCGCGATGCATCGCGCCCACGCCAAATCCCCTACAAATCCCCAGGGCACGATACATCGTGCCTGACAAAATTGGCTATCAATATACTGTTGAGCACTCGGTCTATGTGGCGGCGGATCAGCGGCGGCAGGGCATCGGGCGGCTGCTCATGCAGGCCTTGATCGAATCGGCCCGTGTTCTAGGCAAGCATACAATCATCGGCGACGTGGATGCCAGCAACGAGGCCAGCTTTCAGATGCATATCGCGCTGGGGTTTGAGCAGGTCGCCCATTTTAAGCAGGTCGGCTACAAGTTTGATCGCTGGTTGGATATTGTGTTTATGCAGATGATGCTGATGAATGAAAGCGAGTGAGGGGTGATCTTTGGGATCGTGAGGGCAAGGCGTACCCTGCCTTCACAATAATTCTGACCTCAAAGACAGTTTATGCAGCCCTTATGACTTCGCATCAAGCTTGAGGGCCACAGAATTGATGCAGTAGCGCAGACCTGTCTTATCACGCGGGCCATCTTCAAACACATGCCCCAGATGCGATCCGCAGCGGTTGCACAGTGCCTCAACCCGCCGCATCCCATGCGAGACATCCTGGCGCAGTTCGACATTCCCCTGCTCGATGATATCCCAGAAGCTCGGCCAGCCCGTCCCCGACTCAAATTTGGTATTGGACGCGAACAACGGCTGACCACACGCCGCGCACAGGTATGTGCCGGGCGTTTTGGCATTCACATATTCGCCTGTGAAGGGGCGCTCTGTCGCGTGCTGGCGCAAAACAGCGAATTGTTCAGGCGTCAACTCGGAACGCCATTCGGTCTCGGTTTTGGTGATTTTCTCGACCATACGTCTCTCCTAAAATCCTGCTATACATGTGATACAACCAAGTATGGCAGACAATTGCTACATGACTCTAACGGACAGCCAAACATGGTGATGACCATATCCCTCCCTAGCCATAGAAAATCTACTCAAATTTAATATTCATTGTTGTCTTTTAAATACATATGTTCTATAATTGTATGTCTTGATTCAGTTCAAGAGAAATGACAGCGGGTCACATCTGTTCACTGGCGATGCCATAAAGATCGCTGCCGATGAACACTCGTTCGCTCCTTCCTGGAATATCTGGCGAGGCAGCGGCTCTACAGAGAGCGAGATCAGACGACACAAGGCTAAAGGAGATGGCTGTGATAAAAACGAAGTCCGTTGGCGAATTTACGGTTCAGGATGCCTATCGTTACAAACATTCCAGCCCTTTTCGCTGGATCATCTCGCATGTGCTGCGCTATAAGTACCTCTTTCTCCTCACCACCGTCCTTTATATAACGGCATGGTTCTCATTCTCCGGCTCTCGTGTGTTGATCGGCACAGCGGCAGAAGAGATCATCCACCCCACTGCCCCCGATGGCCTGCTCAAGATCGGCCTCATCCTGCTCGGCATCCTCATCCTTGACAGTATGTGCGCGTTAGGCGGCAGCCTTGCCATCGAGACGATTGCCCAGCGCCTTGAACATGACAGCCGCGAGGAGCTGTATACAAGTCTCCTGAGCAAGAGCCAGACATTCCATGATCGTCAGCGCGTGGGCGATATTATGGCTCGTGCCACCGACGATATGAGTCAGCTCAATTTCATGATCAATCCGGGTGTCCTGTTTGCCTGCGAGATGGTGTTGGGGCTGGCCGTCCCCATGCTCTACATCGCCTCTATCCGCGTTGATCTGCTGCTTGTGCCGCTCATCTTCGTCGTCATCTATGCGATTACGATACGCCAGTATGCCCGTATCCTTGATCCAGTGGTCAACAATCAGCGGGCGGCCTTTGGCATGATGAATGCAGGGCTGGAAGAGACGATATCAGGCATTGAGGTCGTCAAGGCGAGTGCGCGTGAACGCTTCGAGCGCGATAAATTCTATAATAACGCCCGCAAATACCGCGATTATTTTGTCGAACAGGGGCGTATCGAAGCCCGCTATCTGCCGATGCTGTTTTACGGTTTTGCATTGGGCTTTGCCTTCCTGCATACGATGGTGCTGCATCAGCAGGGGCTTCTCACCATCCCACAGATCATCTCCATCATGAGCCTGATGGCAATCCTGCGCTTCCCGATCTTCATTTCGATCTTCTTCATGTCGCTGATTCAGTTGGGTCTCGCCAGCGCCGGACGCATTCTGAACGTTATCAATGCTGAGGCGGATATGGATGAAAATACGGCGGGTTACAGCGGGCGCGTCAGCGGCGATATCGTCTTTGAGAACGTCAGCTTTGGCTATGAGGATGGCACGCTCTTGAAGGGTCTCTCGTTCCATATCAAGCCGGGAGAGACCGTTGCGATTGTGGGACAGACAGGCTCCGGTAAGAGCACGCTCACCCAGTTGATCAACCGCACCTATGATGTCACCGCCGGACGTATTTTGATCGACGGCGTGGATGTGCGCGATTGGAGCCTCGATTCGCTGCGCTCACAAATCTCAAAGATTGAGCAGGATGTGTTCCTATTCACGCGCACTATTGGAGACAACATCGCGTTCGGCGCACCGGGGACGACCCAGGAGCAGATTGAGCAGGCCGCCCGCGAAGCCCAGGCCCATGAGTTCATTATGTCGTTCGACAAGGGTTATCAAACCGAAGTCGGCGAACGTGGTGTCACCCTCTCTGGCGGGCAGCGTCAGCGTCTGGCATTGGCCCGCGCCTTCTTGAGCGATCCGCGCATTTTGATCCTGGACGACTCGACCAGCGCGATTGACAGCGCCACCGAAGATCAGATTCAGAAGGCGATTCGGCGTGCTCAGGAAGGCCGCACCACCCTGCTCATCACGCACCGCCTGTCACAGATCCGGTGGGCCGATCATACGCTGGTGCTGGAAGATGGCAAGATCATCGCAGCAGGCACGCATAATGATCTTCTCGCCACATCACAGCAGTATCGGCGCATCTTCGCCCGCTATGATGTGGCGCTGCCGCCGCTGCAAGAAACAGCTCAAGACCCTGCCTTGAGCGCCAGATAATCACGCTTTATCCCGTTTACACAGCACTCAGGAGAAGACGTTATGGGCTTCATTATGGATGGTCTGGACGCTGAGGCGTATGACCGCCAGTACCGCGATATTGACCTGGTAAAACGCATCATCAGCTACTTTCGGCCCCAGGCCGCACGCATGGCCGCCGTTGCCGCTGCGATTCTGCTCTCGTCCGGGGTGCAAACCTATTTGCCTGTGTACATATCACAAAGTCTCGATCAGTTGCAGGTAAGCGCCACCGCCGCCAACGTCATGACCATCACGACGACGGTGATTATCATCGGCGTCTTAAGCTGGATCTTCAACGCTGTGCGCCAGTGGGTGTCGGCGCAGGCCATCGGCAATGTGACGATGAAGCTGCGCGAAGATGCCTTTGATGCCGTACTCCAGCGCGATCTGTCCTTCTATGACATGATTCCGTCCGGCAAAATTGTCAGCCGCGTCACATCCGATACACAGGCCCTGTCGCAGGTGGTGTCGCTCACGACAGAACTCGCCAGCCAAATTTTGCTCGTCGTGCTGCTGATCGGCTATCTGTTCAGCGTCAATGTCCTGTTGACCCTGATCACGCTGGCGGTCTCCCCCTTCATCGTGATAACCGCCCTGGCCTTCCGCAGGATCGCACGCGAGACAGTCACGCAATCGCGCCGTGTCAATGCGGTAGTGAGTTCGCACATCCAGGAGACGGTCAGCGGCATCTCGATAGCCAAGACTTTTCGCCAGGAACAGGCCATCTATGATGAATTTCTGGACGTGAATCGTCAGTCCTACCGCATCAAACTTCGCAGCGGCTACACCTTCAGCAGCATCTTCCCGATTCTGAATCTCATCGCAGGTGTGGGAACAGCGGCGCTGGTGTACTTCGGCGGCGTGCAGGCGCAGAATGGCGTTGTCAGCGCGGGCGGCTGGTATCTGTTCATTCAAGGGCTGGCGCTGTTCTGGTTTCCTCTCACCAGCATCGCGTCCTTCTGGAGTCAGTTTCAGTTAGGGCTGGCAGCGGGCGAACGAGTCTTCGGCCTGATTGATGCTGAACCCAAGGTTGTGCAGACCGACAATAAAACGCTGCCAGAGATCAAAGGCGAGATTCGCTTTGAGAACGTCAATTTTCGCTACACCGATACTGAGCCTGTCCTGACGAATTTCTCACTGACGATCCATGCAGGCGAGACGCTGGCGCTGGTCGGGCATACGGGATCAGGCAAATCCAGCATCGGCAAGCTGATCGCCCGCTTCTATGAGTTCCAGGGTGGGCGCATTCTGATCGATGGGCATGATATTCGCAGCCTCGACCTGGGCGATTATCGTTCGCGTCTGGGTATTGTCACGCAGTCGCCGTTCCTGTTCGATGGCACGATTATGGAAAATATCCGTTATGGCAAGCCGGATGCTACTGATTCCGATGTCATTCAAGCCGCCAACACGGTAGGGAGCGGCGATTGGTTGAAGACGCTGCCGAATGGTTTAAAGACTGAAGTCGGGGAGCGCGGTGGCAGCCTGTCGATGGGGCAGCGCCAATTGGTGACGCTGGCGCGGGTGGTACTGCAAAATCCCTCAATCTTCATCCTCGATGAGGCGACTGCCAGCGTTGATCCGCTGACGGAGACCTTGATTCAAGAGGGACTTGATGTCGCGCTGGAGAATCGCACCTCAATCGTCATCGCCCACCGCCTCTCAACCATCAAGAACGCGGATCGCATTATCGTGCTGCGCGAAGGCGAGATCATCGAAGAAGGCTCTCACGACTCGCTGCTGGCACAGGGCGGACACTATGCCGAGCTGTATAACACCTATTTCCGCCATCAGTCGATTCAGTACATCGAAGCGGCCAAAGACACACTGAGCACCACGTCGACGGTGTAACGAGTAGAACATACACAAGAGTGTGATGCTAACAATCGCATTTCAATTTGAGGTGAGATGTAACTGCTCAGGCAGGCATAAAGGGGCGACCCAGCAAGGCATCATACAAGGCGGCAAGGACACGCTGTCCCTGCTTGCGAGCGGTGGAAATATAACTGCGCAGCACACAAAACGTCTC
>DAOTUR010000139.1:0-6252 GCA_034436915.1 Anaerolineae bacterium | reverse complement strand
ACACTTTGGAACAGCCCCTTTAGCGGGCTTGTCCTTTACTCAGGCGGTGGCTTTAGCCTCCGATGACAGGACAAAATCGAGATTGACGACGGGATATTGGCTTAAGTTGGTGTACATGGGGCGCAGCACGCTGCGCCCCATGTACACCAACTTAAGGATTTTGTGCTCATTGTGGGCCAAAGACGCGGCAAAAGCGCTTGCGCCAGGGACTGAAAGTCCCTGTCTCCCGTGTTGCGGGGTTGAAAACCCCGCCCAAACACGCCCCAAAAGACTGTTTCAGCGGGACTTTCAGTCCCGCAACAGGCAAGGCAGGGGTTTTCAACCCCTGACGACAGGGCATAAGAGAGATCGAGAAGATTCGATTTGCTTAAGATTTGACGCGATTGCTCTATGTGTCGCCCAAGATATCGATGCAAAACGCAAAAGGGCGACCCATGTGTCGCCCCTACAATATATGTGTTCAAAGAGATGAGATCACCCCGTCGGCGTGAAGACGACGCGAAATGATTTGATCGCCTGTGCTCCACTCTCTGTGAAGCACGAATCGGCCACCAGCGAATTGGGCAGCGGATCGGAGAAGCCGGGCATCTCCACCACATAGCCAATGCCAGCGGTCATCTGGAAATCCGCATAGGCCGCGCCGCGTTCGGTCTTCAAGCCGCTGATGAAATCGCTCTGGCCGCCCTCCCAGCGCACACGGATCGGCTCCCCGGCGATGCCCTGGCCGTTATAATCCTGCACGAAGACCTCAATCATGCCCGTGAGTTCGATATCGCAGTAGGTGTCCACAATCCGCCCTTCATAGGCGCGGCGCGGGCGGGTCGTCGGCACAATCACGACGCCTGCGGGTGTATCGCTCGGTTGGACGAAGGGGGTTGGCGTCTTGCTCGGCGGCGGCGGTGGGGTATGGGTGGCGGTTGGCACGACGACGGTCACTTCCAGCGGGCCAACCTGGGCATCGGGGATGAGCGTATCGGCACAGCCCGTTCGCCCTTGCAATTGATAGAAGGTTTTGAGCGTTTGCACCGCCCGCAGGCCGCTGCTGTTGTCAATATAGCCGGAGCGGGCCAGATCACAGGCGACAACCGCCATCTCTTGAATCGGGTCACGATCCGGGTACAGCTCACTCAGGCGCTGGATCGCCATATTGAGATCGCTGGTGAAGCGGTAATCCAGCGCAATCGCCACGGTGTAAGACCGTTTCGAGTCGTCATTGAGCTGGCGGGGCAGGGTATCGGTCTCGACCACCGGGGCCAGATTCCAGGCATAGAACAGGCCGCCGCCAACCCCGATCACCAATCCAAGCAGCAGGCCCCACCAGGACACCCAGCGGCGCGGTTGGCGGTAACGGCTGTCACGCGGGAAAGCGGGGGCTTCGGGCATAGAGGTCGGGCGCGGTGGTGGCAAATCACGCATTGGGCGTTCCCTGCGGTGTGGGCGTTGTTTGCGGCGGGCGGCTGTACTGGCGGAAGTTCTCCATCAGCGGTGTCAAGCGGCCTAAGCCTTCTGACAAGGCCACCAGATAGCGAATATCCTTCAAATCGCGCGAATTGCTGATGTAGCGCTCGGCCATATCCTGCACATACTGCGGAATGTTCGGCACGCCGAGCACGCGCAGTCGCTCGACAGCGCCCGACAAATCGCCATCGGCCAGATAGCCGCCTGCGACCAGGCGCGTGTACTCATCCTTATAGGCTTCGCTGAGGGCCTTGATCGGGCTGTTGCGATACTCCACCGGGCTGATCTGCCAGCCCAGAAACAATCCGATCAGGAGACCCACTGCCACCCCAACCACCGCCGAAAGAAAAAAACGTGTCATGGTTTGTCGATTGATTCGCTCATAGGGATTGTGCGGTTGTAGGGCGCAACGTGCTGCGCCCCTGAAGGAGTCTGTTACTCTTTTGGCGCGTCGGGTGCTTCACGGCGTGATCCGCGCCGATTGTCATTGTCTTCCGGCTTCCACACCTTCTCGGTGCGATCCGTGAAGAGAACGCCGTCCAAATGGTCGATCTCATGCTGGAAGATGCGGGCCAGCCAACCATCGGCCTTGATGCGAAAATCGCCGCCGCTGCGATCCTGCCCTGTGACGATCACTGTCTTATGGCGCTCGACCTCGCCCAGAAGCCCAGGCAGAGAGAGACAGCCTTCCACGCCCTTGACCATCTCACGGCTGGCCTTGATGATTTTGGGATTGGCGACCACATGCACCACGCCCGCGAGTTCACCATATTCTTCGCGGTCTTCGTCGCTCTCATTGGCGAGGCGCACGACGATCAGACGCTGCGCGACGGCCACCTGCGGCGCAGCCAGCCCCACGCCCGGCGCGGCGATCATCGTCTCAATCATGTCATCGACCAGATGTTGAAATTTGTCGCTTTTGAAATTCGTGACGCGCACGGCCTTCTTAGTCAGGACGGGGTTATCCGGGTGAATAATTTTTAGCAGAGCCATAAAATGTTCGCCTGGGGACACCGAGTTTTAACCCGGTGGGGAAAGGCGTACTTCCCTTCTCATCGCTGTAGCCGTCAGAGTGTTTTCCCCGAAGGGAAGGAGCGATTTAAGTTACCTCTGGCTCGCTCCGAGCCGTTTCCGCTTGCGCGGATAATGTTTTCCTCGACAAAGTTATGGAGCGGTTTTGTGTGACGCGCACGGCGTTAGACCCTCACGCTGTTTAACGTGTCACCGCAGAGTTCGGGACTGGAAGGTCATCCCGAAGTGCCTCTGTATTCGCCCCTAACGGAGGCTCTAACATCAAGCCTGAGTCTGGTCAACCTGAGCATTGTTCATGCTCCCGGCTTGAGCCGGGGGTCGTTGACTCCTACACTCACACACTCTTGGAAGCAATAGGGTCATTGTAGCGGAAATGAGCGAGCGCCAAAAGCGCGAATAACCCCTGAGCCGCGCTGCTACAGGACGATTCCGGTATCAACGCGCACCATCGCCCGCAAAAACGCCAGTGCCGTGTTACGATCCGGGAACAACTTGACCTTATCGCGGGCCAACATACGGGTTGTGCGGATATTTTCGACCTGTCCTGGAATCACAATCGACAGCCATGAGGAATTGGGGTGAGCGATCACCTGGCCGAGCGATGACAGTTGAAGGAGTTGAGTCGGCAGGCTTTCGACTTTGCTCATATCCAGCAGGATATAGGCGGGTTGAGCCTGCACAATGCCCAGGTATTCCAGCATATTCATATCAAATTCACTGCCCAGGACATGGCCTGTGTAATTGGTGGCAATGATATAGGGTTCGTTGATCCATTCTGTGTAAAAGGCCATATGACATGTTCCCTGATTTTTACAAACATAACGAATTATAAAGCGATTGATGGCCCGAATGCGAGGGCGGGAACACAGGTTGTCTTGGTCGTCGCCCCTTACCCCCGATCCCTTTTTAAGGGTAGGTAAACATCAAACCTCCCATTCAATTGTAGGGGCGCAGCGTGCTGGTCGGTGTACACGATAACGTGGTCGGGATTTTCGTCGGTATGTATTCAGCTATCCGTGCGACGAAGGCCCTCGTAGGGGCGCGATGCATCGCGCCCACGCCAAACTCCCTACAAATCACCAGGGCACGATCCATCGTGCCCCTACAAACCCATGATTCTCATAGATAGGTGAACAATTACGGGCGCAGCACACAATGGGTTCGCAACAGGTCACAGCGCTTTTTTAGGGGCGACCCATGGGTCGCCCCTACGATAATCCCACCTCAAACAAAAATACGGCAGGCCAAACCACGCCATTCTGTACACCGACCAGCACGCTGCACCCTACGATGGATGGAATATCCGATGTGTGTTGATCGGTTGCAAAAAAACCACCCTTGAGAAAGGTTGGGAGGTGAGGGGTCAAGCAACCTCTATGGACGACGACGCGGAAACGGCGATGAGCGCGGCGGCATCTCCGGCGGCGCAGGCGGCTGATCCAGGCGCGGCGCACTGTAGGGCTTGCCCGGCGACAGCGAGGGCCGATTGATGGGAATGCGCGGCGGGCGGTTACGATCCGGTTGGCCGCCGCTGGCGACGAAGGGTGGCTTGCTGGTGGCAGGCGCGGCGGGAGTGGAGGGCGGCGGCGTCCAACCAGAGGGAAGGCGTCCGCCGGTTGGTGCGCCACTGGTTGGCGAACCGGGAGTGGGGGGGGTGGGCATCTGAGGAATGCCGGAATTGGGCGCAGTTTGCCAAGTCTGATTGGACGATGAGGCAGGCGTGGGCGTCAGGGGCATGGTGGGCCGCACCGCCGGGACTTCGCCCGTTTTCATCGCGGGCGGGCGCGATGAGGGCGCGGGAAGGTTCTGCCCATCCTGCCCATTTTGCATCTCATGGTAAAGCTGGAAGTATTCGCCGATGCGGGCCTTCTCCTGCTCGTCGCGGGCGGCGTCTTCTTTCTGCTTCAGGGCCGCCTGCCGCCGTGTGATCTCGCCTTGCACCGCCTGCGGATTGGGCGTGTACGCGAAGACTTTGTGCTCATCTGCCCCCACCAGCGACAGGCGAATCGTGCCATAGCCGAGCAGACGCGCCGTGAAACCAATCGTCTCCGCGACCACATTATCAACCTGCTTGAGCAGGATTTGATCGCGCTCATTCTTCATCCAGAACGGGCGCTGATGCAGCATGGTAATGGTCGTGGCCTGCACCTGCATGTAATCATGCCGCCAATCCCAATCGGCATACCACAGCCACACGCCGCCGACGAGCGCCATGAGAAAAGTGGCGACCAGGGCAAACGCGCTGATCTGCCGCAAGAAGGGAACGACCAGAGTTGCGAACGCCAGTAGCAGCGCCAGTGCCAGCAGGCCCAACCCCGGCATGGCCCCGCGCAACCACACAATCCAGTGCTTGCGGAAGATTACGCTGCCATCGGGCCGTGCCTCAACAGCGCCCAGCAGACCGCTTGGCCTCACCGTCGTGGGGGCGCTGGCTGCTGGCGAGATGAGGACGGGCTGGCCGTTCATCCAGCGTATGAGATCAGTCCGCATCTCCTGGCGTTCTTCAGCCTGCATGTTGTGGGCGCGAATCTGATGATCGTACATGATGAGCTTTTGCACCGCTTCGGGATTGGGGATGAAATCGAGATGGAAATTGCCCGCCTGTCCGCCAGTGCGAATATCGATTACGCCATAATTGAACAGTACGGCAAAAGGGTCTGCGCCGGGGATATCGGCGCGGGCCTCCTGGATGCTGTGGATGAGCACTTCATTGATCGATTCGCTGAAACGCAAAATATTCCGATTGATGCGAATCACGCGCTGATCGGTGATGATCACAGCATCATTCGCCCATTCCGCATACAGATAGGTCATCATGAGGCCCGTGATCACCAGTGACAGGATGACGATGACCGTTGTCAGCGGCGGGATAACCGTCGCCAGCAGCCACATACCCAGCAGCACGCCGACGGGCAGCGGCGCATAGCGGGCGTAGGCCCAGGGATGGCGATGGGTTTTGAGCAGAATTTGCTCATCGGGCCGCTGTGTCTTAAAGCGCATATCATGCAGCGTCTGGCTCTGGGCGGTGATGCCCATCAGGGCGGGCAGTTCTTTGTAATAGGCCATCAATGCCGACATATCGCGGCGCGAGAGGGAGAGGGCGGTGACAGGCAGCACGGCTTTGAGCGAGGCGGTTTCGATGGTTTCGCTGAAGAGGGCCTGCTGATTGATGAATTGGCCCGCTCGCACCATGCCGATTTGCCGTTTCAGGCCATCGCGCCCCACCTGCATCAGGGCCGCCTCGCCGCTGATGAGAATTGACAGGCCCTTCGTCGTCTCGCCCTGCTGGAAGAGATAATCATTTTCGCTGTAGGGCCGCAGTTGGCAGGCTTTGCGGACGACATCAAACATGGGCGGGGGCAGATCGCGGAAGAGCGGCACGCGCCGAATAAAGGCTTCGAGTTCGGAATTTTGCGGCTGCATAAGGCGGCATCCATTTAGATTTGGTATGTTGATTATAACGCGAGTTTGGAATCAGGGGACATGGATGTGCGAAGAGCCGAGGGAGGGTGTCTGGAAAAAGGCGCTTATGTGCAATTTTAGAGGCAATAGGTGATCGTTCCCTGCCACAGCGATAAATAGGGGGATTTATGGTGGTCTGTAGGGACACGGCCCGCCTTGTCCGAGCATGTGGACTTAAGACTCGCCGTTTGATAATGGAATTTGTAATCTCAAAACAGGGTCATCATGCTGTTTTTGAGCCATCGTCTTGATCGTAACGCCCTGTTTGGTCTTTTGTAGGGGCACGATGCATCGTGCCCC
>DAOTUR010000138.1:0-2880 GCA_034436915.1 Anaerolineae bacterium | reverse complement strand
GGGGCACGATGCATCGTGCCCCTACAAAAGACCAAACAGGGCGTTACGATCAAGACGATGGCTCAAAAACAGCATGATGACCCTGTTTTGAGATTACAAATTCCATTATCAAACGGCTTGTAAGGCTTGCGCTTTTCCGGTGATTTGTTAAACTCTTGTCAGCCCCTTAACAGGACTGATAGAGGTTGTGCGACAAAGACTTGCCGCATGTTTCTTTTATCATATGAGTCAACCCGCCCCACGCTTGCCCACCGCCCCTCAAACGTCCGCGCAAAACCCGCTATAATCGCTCGCAATTCAGAGACAAACACGAGTACAGGCAAACCTATGACTCAAACACGAATCGCAATGAGGGCCGCCCTGCTCATCGGGCTGCTGTCCCTCGCTGTCTGGGGGTTCGCCCAGGACAGCAGCATCACCAACGAGGGCCGCGCCTTCGTCTCCGCCGATGGCACAGTGCAGTTCGTTCATCCGCAGGCATGGTCGGTGGTGGATCGGGATGATGGGCTGATCAGTCTGGCAGGCGACAGCTTCTTCGCCGTGCTGTATACGCCTGCCGCGCTCAAAGATGCCAAACTGCCCACCACAGGCGATCCGCTGGCACTGGCTCGCCAATTTGCGAAGGCGCATAATTACACCGCTGGAGCCTTCGCCGCTGCCAGTGACAACGGGCAGCAGGTGGCCCGCCTCGCCTACACCGCCTCGGAAGTGCCGCCCGGCTTCGTGCTGGCCGTGAGCGTGAAGGACACATTGGCGCTGCTCGATGTCAAAGCTCAGGGCGATACACAGGCCGTTGAAGCCACGCTCACAGCCGTCATGAGCACCTTGGTCTATACGCCCGATGCGCCGCCCCCACCCAAACTCGAACCCTACAGCGATCAGGCGCTCTCGTTCTCGCACCCGCGCACCTGGGATGTCACACCTGATGGCACAGGCCGCTGGCTGATTGATGGCGGCACATTCACGGCCACGTTGTATCTGCCGCAGGCCCTGACGGAATTTGCTGCCCTGACCGATCCGGCGCGATTGGTAGCGGCCAAGCTTGAGGCCGATCTGCGCCAACCGGGACGTTTCAGCATCTTTCTGGCGGGGCAGCATCCCGCCGCCCGCTATGATTATTTGAATCCCGACGGCTTTCTCCTCAGTTTTGTGCTGGATGATGGCACGCTGATTCTCTTCGATGTCCTGCCCGATGATGGAACGGTCTCGCGGGCAGGCATTCAGCGCGATCTGGAACTGGTCGCGGCCTCGCTCACATTTGATGCGGCTGCCGTGTCCGCCACGCAGGAGGCCGCTGCAACGCAGGAACCAATTCTGACGCAGGAGGCGACAGATAACGCGCCATCGCCTGAAACATCCGTGCCAACAACCACCGAAACGCCCGCTCCCACGTCCACCGGGACGCCCGAACCCACGCTCACCGCATCTCCCACAGCAACAGCCACCCAAGTCCCGACGGAGACAGCATCGCCCACGCTGACGCCAACGCCTGCCATCACGCGCTACGAATCGAAAGATAAGACGATTGTGCTGAAGCATGGCGCGGATTGGTTCGTGGGCGAAGATGATGCCGCCGATAAAACCTACGGCTTCCTGGGCGATCCCGCGATTCAGATGACGCTGTACGGGCCAGACGCTTTGATCGCGCAGCGCTATGTCATGCGCGGCGAATCGCCAGAAGACTTCCTCGCCCGCTATCGCAATAATTTTGGACTGGCGTTGGGCGATATTCAAGCGATCACGATTGGCGATTACAAAGCGGCCCTCCGCACCGCCAAAGTCGATGCAGGCGGCGTCTTCATCGCCATTCAACTGACGGGCGGGGCCTATGCAGTCGTTGAGGGCGCGATGTTCACCGGCGATTGGACGCCCACCGCGCAAACCGCTCTGCTCAAGCTGCTCTCGACCTTTCAATACACGGGCGATGTCGTTGCCACACCCGATGCCGTCGAGCCGCCGCTGCCTGTGCTGACGCAGTACAACGCGGGCTGGCAGCAGGCCATCCCGGAGATTGAAGCTCTGCGCTTGATCCCATTCGGTGGACGCTTTCTGGCCGAAGACAAATACACCTACTATTTTGGCGCGGGCAGTTCGCCGATTCGCCTCTCGGCTCGGCAGGAGGCGCGGAATCTCGTCATGGCCGGGACACTTCGCTACAACCCCGGCATCACCGCCGCAGGCGAATACTGTGCGTTCAGCGCCCGCCGCGATCTGGGGCCAAATGCACGCGCCGCACTCAATTTCGGTCTGACATCCGATTCACTGGTCTTCTACGAGAGCATTCCCGCTGACAGCAGTGCGCCGACGCGCTCCGGGGCGGCCCGCCTGGAATCCGCCGTTGATATGCCGCATCACCTGCTGGCTGTGATCCTGAATGACAAACTGACGCTCTTTGTCGATGGCAAAGCGGTGTTTGTGAATGTCGATATTGATAATCAGAGCGGTGCTACGGCGCTTGCGCCCAGGGGCAAAGCGGGCAAATCAAGCTGCGAGGGCGACGATGTATGGACGTATCTGCTGCCGGAAGAAGCGGCGGTGGGCCTGTGTGAGATCAAGACGGTGGGGCAGGTCAACAAGCGCAGCGGCCCTGGCACAGACTACGAGATCGTGGATGAGCTGCCCGGTTTTGCCTCAGCGGTGGTGATTGCCCGTACCGTCAGCGACGATGGCTTTGCATGGTGGCAGTTGGACGATAAGACATGGGTGCGCGAGGATATCGTTTCGGTGCAAGGGGACTGCGGCGCGTTGCTGAAAGAGAAATAGTAAGCATCCCCATCCCTAAAGGGAGGGGCTTTTAGCCCCAATGCTTACCAGACTTGGCCTGAGAAGGCTCCGTTAGAGACGAATACATAGGCACTTCGGAATGCCTCACCAGTTCCG
>DAOTUR010000137.1:0-12415 GCA_034436915.1 Anaerolineae bacterium | reverse complement strand
GCGCCCCTACAAAAGCGCTTTGGCCCTTTAAAAATTCCTTGCCATCAAAAATTGAGCCTCAGAATTTGATTTTGCGTGCCAAAATGATCGCAAAATCGAGACATGCACCATTGGTTATTCAGGATGTGTCGCTGGATACGCTGACGATTGAGCTTGCTCATCGGGCGTCTGCGCGTCATCAATGGTCGCTTGCAAACACGTCGGACACCAGCACCCTGTCGCCCGCGATTGTGGCACTGGGAATACAGGCGTCATACGAAAACACCAGCAATCGGCCCGCCCCGCTGCGATGTGGCACGAAAAGGCGGCTCCACAGCGAATACAGATGATGGCTTCAGGCTTGGATTCTGGCGCGTTTTGTTTCATCATCGCGCAAGTGTATGAATTGGGTTGCTAAGAATCAATGGGCAAGGTGAGACGGAGCATGATGCAGACCAGCCTCTTTTTTGATCTCGACAGCACGCTGGTTGAAAATCACTTCAGCCGCAAGATCGTGACGCAGCTTCTTGCGCCTGTGGCCGCCCAGAGCGGCCTGACCATCCGCGAATTGGCGCAGGCACTCGGCCAGGAGAACACGCGCCGCCAGATGGTTGATCCCGACAATCCGCTGACGATGGACTGGCAGGATATCCTGCACGCGGTGGTCGCGCAGTACAATGTCACGCTCGAAGGCGTCCTGGATGACCTGTGGGTGCAGCATGCCATCGCAGACGATATCGAAGTCCTCGATGAAGCGCACGCGGTCTTGACGAAGCTCAAAGCCGAGGGGCGGCATCTCGTGATTGCCACGAAGGGCCTGAGCAAATATCAGATTCCGGTGTTGCAGGCGGTGGGCCTTCTCGATCTGTTCGATACGACTCTGACGCCGGATCGCACAGGCTTTTTGAAGACCACCGAAGCCTATTTTGATGCCTATCGGCGCGAACACCCGGCGGATTTGTACATTCATGTAGGCGATCATTACTTCGATGATGTGATCTGTGCCAAACGCAACGGCTTCGCGTCGGTGCTGCGTGCGCCGATTGATGACCTCAAAGCGCTCGATCCGTTTGATCGGCCCGCCCAGATTGTCACCTATAAGGATCAAATCAGCACCTATCCTGCTGAGGGAACGGACGTTGTGCCCGATGCGCTTGTCGTGAGTTTGCAGGAGCTGCCGAGCGTGGTGGAACGATTGGAAGCGCGGGTGGGACGTTAGGCTTCCCAATCTTCAAGTTTGAGTTGTGGGATGCGGCCAAATTCGCCTGTGTTGTGGGTGATGAGCGTCAAATCATGCGCGAGGGCGATTGCGGCAATAAAAAGATCATTCGCGCCAATCGGTGTGCCGCGCTTTTCAAGATCAGCCCGAATGATGGCGTATTGATCAATCGTGTCATCATTGAGCGAGAGAATGGAAATCGTTTCCAGAAATTCTTCTTGTTTTAAGCGAGAGATTTGAGGGGTCTGACTTTTGGCTGAACCATAAAAGAGTTCAGCCTTTGTAATTACGCTGACAAACACATCTTTCAGTGGAATTGTAGGCAGCTTCGCCCGTATCTGTGCTGAACGTCCGTTAATATAGCGAATGCAAACATTCGTATCGAGCAAATACTTCATTCCACATCTTCGCGTTGTTCTGGGGGAAGCTGCGTCACCTCTTCAAGGGGATCATCCGCAAGAGCGCCATATGTGCGATCAAAGAAGCCGATGGGCCAGCCATTTTCATCCACATCAGCCGCTCGCGCCTTGTCCCAGGTGAGGACGATTTCAAGCTCAGTATTAGCGCTTCCAGCAGGCATCTCAAAATGTAACATGCCATCACTGCCGATCTTGACACGACGTTTTACAGTGTATTGCATGATTTCCTCCTCCATACACGTCTCTCTGATTATAGATTATACATCGCTATGTCAGACAACCTCACGGCCTCGTCAGAAGCGACGCACTGCGGCCCTGCGCCGCCTCTTCCACCCACATCTCTGGATCGAGGTCAGGTCGCTCGGTGACAAGAACGACTTCGGCCCCCGTCCGCGAATTGACAAGCGTCACTTCAACCCGCACAACCCCGTTTTCACCAATCCGCACAACGCGCTTAACGGCCTGTATCATGCTCTACCTCCTGTACTGAATGTGATACATATGTTCTATCATCATAGAAGAAAGTGCGCTCAAGGTCAATCACACGTTCTTCACGAATTCTCGTTATACTGATTTGAGCATAAGGCGATTCGCCGTACCGAAGCATAAGTTTTCATAACGAAAGATAAACCTCTCATGCCTGATCCCGCTCTGCTGCCGGATGCCCTGCGCCGCCGCCTCGATTCGCTGATCCTCACGCCGCGTCAGCTTCGCATGGGGTCGATGAAAGGCGAACGGCGCTCGGTCAAGCGTGGGACGAGTATCGAATTTGCCGATTACCGCGATTATGTGCCGGGCGATGATCTGCGGAAGCTGGATTGGAACGTCTATGCCCGTCTGGATCGGCCTGTGATCAAGCTGCTGGAAGATGAGGAAGATCTGGCCGTGACCTGCCTGATTGATACCTCCGCCAGCATGAATTGGCCGCTTGAGACTCCCTCTCCATCAAATGGGGAGGATGGGGGTGGGGTGCAGCATAAGCTCACCTATGCCTTGCAGTTGGCGGCAGCCCTGGGCTATGTCGCGCTGCGCGGTCATGATCGGCTGGCGCTGACAGCATTGGGTGGGGCGGCGCAGCCTTACGGCCCCACACGCGGACAGGCGCAAATCGTGCCGCTGCTGCGCTATCTGCACAGCTTGCAGGGCGCTGGCCCGACAGACCTGAATGCCACACTCCGCAGCTTTGCCCTGCGCGAACGGCGGGCGGGCCTGGTCTTCGTCATCACCGATCTGTTTTCGCCGACGGGCTACGTGGAGGGCTTGAACATGCTGCGGGCCAAAGGTCATGAGATCGTGCTGCTGCATGTGCTGTGTCCCGACGAGATCAATCCGCCGCACACGGGCGATTTGCGGTTGGTGGATGTCGAGACCGGCCAGGCCCGCGAGATCACGCTGGATGCCAGTTTGCACTCTCTGTATCGTCAGCGCCTGGAGACATGGCTGGATGAAGTGCGCGATACGTGCCTCAAACGCCAGATCGCCTATCTGATGATATCCACAGAGACGCCGCTGGATAAAGTCATCTTCTCAGACTTGCGGCGGTTGCAACTGGTAAAGTAGTCGGCACAATAAGGCGTAAGGCTGGTAATCATTCACCTATCCGTGAGAATCGCGGGTTTGTAGGGGCAGGATGCATCCTGCCCAAGCCAAATCTCCTACAAATCAATCAGGGCGCGATCCATCGCGCCCCTACAACCGCTTTCATCGCATGGATAGCTGAATGATTACTAAGGCTGAATAAAAACTAATAATAAGAGTTCAAGAGGGGTTCAAAAAGACCAACGCACGTCCTATAATGCCTCTATTGAATTATCTAAAGGACTGCCCATGTCTGATACCGACAATACAGAAACCGGCCCGATTCGCTATTTTGCGGGTGAACACGCTTTTCTCTCGAATTTTTATCCCACTTCGCTCACCTATGAGGGCGTTGACTATCCCACGCTGGAACATGCCTATCAAGCGGCCAAAACGTCTGATCCGGCAGAACGGCAGAAGATGAAGGCCGTTGCCACACCGGGCGCGGCCAAGAAACTAGGCAAGCGCGTCAAGCGGCGCAAAGATTGGTTTGCGGTCAATCTGGGCATCATGACCGACTTGATTCGCCAGAAATTTACGCGCTATCCCGATCTGGGCGCGTGGCTGCTGGCGACGGGCGAACGCGAGTTGATCGAGGCCAACAGTTGGGGCGATGATTTCTTCGGCATGGTGAAGGACGCCAAAACCGGCGACTGGCGCGGCGAAAATCACCTGGGCAAGATGCTGATGCTGGTGCGGGGTGAACTGCGGAACCCCTCCCCGACCCTCCCCACTTCGTAGAGAGGGAGCAGCACACATCCTTAAGAAGACGTTTGATAATGTCATTCGTTACAAACAAAATGTATTTTGGCGTAGGGACAGGGCCTGCCCTGTCCGTTCATCGCGTGAAAATGGACAGGGCACGCCCTGTCCCTACACGAATCATGCATAACATTTTGCATTATCAAACGATCTCTAAGAGATTGATCGCGTCATGTTTTTGTAGGGACACGACATGTCGTGTCCTGATTTGTAGGGGATGTGGCGTGGGCACGATGCATCGTGCCCACGCCACATCCCCTCTCATAGGGGAAATAAAAGCCCCTCTCTACGAAGTGGGGAGGGGTTGGGGTGGGGTGGGGTATTTTAGGGATGCCGATGGTGGGAGTCGAACCCACACCCTTTCGGAATCGAGTTTGAGTCGATCGCGTCTGCCATTTCGCCACATCGGCATGTCAAAGTTCTCGCACAAAAAGCACGCGAACTCGATAATGGGTATAATAGCATAGGTCGGGAGCCTTTGCAATATCGCCATCAGGAACGAAAACCTTGATTCTCGTATCATGAATCGCATATCCTGACGAGAAAGAAAAACGCTCAACGGCGTTGCCGAGGCCTATTGGCCTCATTGGGATATAGCTTGCCTGACAGCGTTCGGCGTAGGGTGAGGTGTAGAATCTCACCGAAACCGTCTATCCCTGCGGGGAGTCTCGTTCACGTTAACAGAAAAGCGAGGAGGCGCTGTCCTCTCAAGGCCCCAGGGCAGGAGGCTCGCGCCAATTTCGATGAATACCTGGAACACTGTCCCACGCTCTGACGAGGCGATTGATGAAGCAGCCCTCGTGCGGAAGGCACAAAAGGGTGATCTCGACGCCTTCAATCAAATGATTCTGCTGCATCAGGACAGCCTGTATGCCGTTGCCTATCGCATCCTGGGGGATGCTGCGCTGGCTGCCGATGCCACGCAGGACGCCATGATCAGCGCCTACCGCCGCTTCAATACCTTCCAGGGCGGCAGCCTGCGAGCCTGGATGATTCGCATTGTGACCAATGTTTGTTATGATGATTTGCGCCGCCAGAAGCGCCGTCCGACCACCGCCATTGATGATTTGCCCGGTGGCGACAGCGATGACGGTGCGCCGTTACCATCGCACCAGCCCACACCCGAACATGTCATGCTTGAGACTGAGCTTCAGCAAGCCATCCAGGACTGTATTCGCTCGCTGGGGCGTGATCAGCAGTCGGTGTTGATTCTGTGCGATGTGCAGGGCTTGAGCTATCAAGAAGTGGCCGAGTCGGTGAGTGCCAATCTGGGCACTGTCAAATCGCGCTTGAGTCGGGCGCGAATGGCGGTGCGGGAATGTTTGCAAAGTGTGGCGGAACTTTTACCGCCGGAATATCGTTTTGATTAATGAGTCGTAATTTCGCGGCCGTCATGTGCGCTTCAGGGTTGTAACGGTATGCCTGCTGAATGGACAGATGCGGAACTGGAACAGATTTCCGCGTACATCGATACACAATTGGACGACAATGAGCGCACCGCCCTGGAAGCGCGTCTGGCCCAGGATGCGGATTTGCGCCGTGAATTGGACGCTATGCGCCAGACAGCGGCCCTCCTGCGCAGTCTGCCGATGATTCGTGCGCCGCGTGCCTTCACATTGACGCCGGAGATGCTCGGACAGACCGCCGTTCCCGCGCTGGCCCTGTCTGAATCAGCGCGGGTTGTCCCAATGCCCAGAGCGCGTCCTTTGCGCCGTGTGTGGTGGGTTCCAGCGGCATCGGCGGCGGGCGTGGTGCTGCTCGCCGGGGTGTTCCTAATCAGCCAGACGAACAACAGCGGCGCACCCTCAACGGATGCTGTCGGGGTAGCGCAGGTGTCTACCAATACACCCTCGCCTGCCCTGGAGGGGAGCGCTTATAACACCGTCGTGCAGGCTGTCGCCACGCAGCCGCCAACGGCGATGCCGAGCGAGATAACGGCGATGAAGACCGACGAGCAAGCGCCGATTCCGCCCGCAAGCGTGGTCAGCACAGTGGACAATTCAGCGCCACAGACGCAAGTCATGGCTGCGCCGATACAGTCGATGAATACGAGTGAATTGCCGACGGCTGCGCCCAGTGATCCGGCGTATTTTGTACCAACACAGGATGCGCTTGATAATGCGCCGCGTTCGCAGCCAATAGAGATGTTGGAGGCAATGGGGGGCGCGATGAGTAATCAGCCCGCAGCAACAGAAGAGTCTGCCAGCGATGGCGCGATGATCTTGCCCTCCAGCATGTCAGCCCCGTTCGGCGCAACAGGCGGAGATACTGCCGCCAATCCTACATCCATCCTGGATGCTGCGGCGGGCGGTGGGCCTGCCCAGACAACGGGCGCAGTCGCGGGCATGGATGGCATCAATACCGATCCCAACGCCCCCGGCTTTACCGTCGCCACGCTGTCACCTCAGCAGGGGACGGCGGTGGCTCAGTACAGCACGCCCCTCAGCGATGAAATCGTGATCAACACCAGCCCTCAAAGTGCGGCACCAAGCGATAAGCGCGGCATGTCGCTGTGGTTGGAGTGGTTGAACGTCCTGACAAACTGGCTGCGTGTGCTCTTCCCAGGGTCATAACCGCTCCCTGCGTTAAGACGGAATTTTGTGGAAGGGCACGAGCGATATCGTGCTCTTCTGCTGTCAGATACAGGAGAACGTCATGCTCACAGAGGCAAATTTTTGTATGGCCTGCGGCACAGCCCTCGTCCGTCAGATCACGGATGGCACGCATGAGCGCCCGGTCTGCCCATCATGTGGACGGGTTGTCTACTGCGATCCCAAAGTCGCCGTGTGCGCTTTCGTGACGGAGGGTCGGCGCGTGCTGCTGATTCAGCGTGGGATTGACCCGCAAAAGGGCCTGTGGGCGCTGCCTGCGGGCTATATGGAATGCGATGAAGAGCCGATGCAGGGCGCGGCGCGGGAAGCGCTGGAAGAGACGGGCCTCATCGTAGAAGTGGGGCGGTTGCTCGATGTGTTTCCTCGGCGCGGGCCGGGCGGGGCGGATATCACGATTGCATATGAAGCGCGGATCGTGGGGGGAACACTGCAAGCAGGCGATGACGCGGTGGATGTACGCTGGTTCGACGCCGATGAGATTCCCGAATTGGCGTTTCAATCGACACAAACGCTGGTGGCCCGCTGGCGGGCGACGTTGTAGGAATGACCCCTCACCCCAACCCCTCTCCCACAAGGGGCGAGGGGCATTCATCAGGCAAACGCGCCATTTGGGGCGGACGAGGCGGGCCTCGTCCCTACGATGATGATCGATGAGGGAGGGGTTATGTAGGGGCGCGATATATCGCGCCCAAAACGCGATTTTTAATACGGCGCAGCACGCTGAGCCCCTACGCCAATCCCTAAGAAGCCGTTTTATAATGCGGAACGTAATGGATTTACCGTATTAAACGCATGTTTTGGAGAGCGTTTTCCGTAGGGGCACGATGCATCGTGCCCCTACAAAAGACCAAACAGGGCTTTACGATCAAGACGATGGCTCAAAAACAGCATGATGACCCTGTTTTGAGATTACAAATTCCATTATCAAACGGCTTCTAAAGAAGACTGTTTATATATTAAACAGTCTTGCATTCAGGCAGCAACCCGTTAATCTGAATTTATCATTCGATATGAGATCATTGAAGTCAAATCATGTCCACTCGCAGCACGACCTTCCATTTCAAACGCATTCAAAATCCCGCCTATCGCCGCATCGCCTGGGCTGCCTGGATTATCACGGCGCTCTTGGCGCTGCTGGGGACGCTGTTCGTTTATCCGCAGTTGTATCAAACCGCGCTTGACGGGGCACAGAGCTACGCGGCGGACCTTCAGCGCCTGCATATCACACCGCAAGCCTATGCGCTCTTCTTCCTGCTCATGAGCACGATTGTGCGGGCGGTCTATCTCTTCACAGGCGTGTTCCTGGCCTACTACCGCGCCGACGATATGCTGACGCTGTTTCTGGGTATCGCACTCGTCACCTTTGGCCTCGCTGTCGATACATCGACGATTCTGATCACCGCTGATCCGCTGACACGCGGCATCATGCTCTTTATCCGCCTCGTCGCCAACATCACGCTTACAACGGGCATCTATATTTTCCCCGATGGTCGTTTCATGCCGCGCTGGACACGATGGGGCATCTTCACCTTCATCGTATTTGATGTAATTCGGCTGGCGTTGGTCGCCGCGACACCGCCCGGCTCAAGTGCCTACAGCGGTGTGATTGGCGGCCTGTTCGCCTTCACGCTGATCTTCTCCGTGTTGGGCGCATGGTCACAAACCTATCGCTATCGCAAGACGACGGATCCGATCCAGCGCCAGCAGATCAAATGGGTGGTGCTGGGCATTGCCATCAGCGTGGGTTGGGAGGCGGTGCGCCTCATCCTCAGCACGATCATTACCGCGCTGGCGATTCCCCATACGTTGGAATTGGACATAGTGATCTCGACACTGGGCTATATCTTCCCGCTGGTCGGGCCGATCTCGGTGTTGTTCGCCATGCTGCGCTTTCGCCTCTACGATGTTGATCTCGTCATCAATCGTTCGCTGGTGTTTGGCATCGTCACGCTGACGATGGCGGTCTTGTGTCTGGTATTGTTTACCGTGTCACAGGTACTGCTCACGCGCCTGTTTGGTCAGGGCCAATCGAGCCTTGCCATCGCTGTGAGCGCGGCAGCAGCGGCCTTGCTGTTCAATCCCACGCGCCATCGTGTGCAAAAGGTGATTGATCGCCGCCTGTACCGCTTCAACTTCGATCTCAATCAACTGGCGGCGGCTCAACGTGCTCTGACGATCAAAAATCCGGGGATGCTGACCGGGCGCGTCCTCGGCCACTATGATGTTCGCAGTGTCGTGGGCAAGGGTGGCATGGGGGAGGTGTATCGCGGCCTCGATCTGACCTCGCAGACTGAGGTGGCGATCAAGGTGCTGCATCCGTCCCTGGTGGACAATGACACCTATACCGCCCGTTTCCACCGCGAGGCGCGGGCGATGCAGGTCTTGAATCATCCGGGGATTGCCCGTTTCCGCGATTCGGGGATTGAGGAGAGCACGTATTATCTCGTCATCGATTATGTTGATGGCATTGCGCTGTCGGATTATTTGAAGGAAAAAGGCGCTCTGCCGTATGAGGAGGCGCGGCGTTTGCTCAAGGCGCTGGCCGTTGCGCTGGATTACGCGCATATCCAGGGCATTGTGCATCGGGATATCAAGCCCTCGAATGTGATGCTCAAGACGGGGACGCTGATTCAGCCTGTGCTGATGGATTTTGGCGTGGCGAAGATCACTGACTCGACCACCCATCTCACCGGGTCGGGCGCAATTGGCACGATTGATTACATGGCCCCGGAGCAGATCATGAGCGCCCAGGAGGTCACGGCGACGGCGGATATTTATGCGTTGGGCGTGATGGCGTTTGAGATGCTGACGGGCAAAAAGCCATTTGAGGGCGGGCCTGCTCAGGTCATGTTCGCGCATTTGCAGCAGCCGCCGCCTAATCCGCTCGCTATGGCCCCGGACATGAATGTCCAGGCAGCGGCGGCGATTTTGCAGGCGATGGAGAAAGACCCCACCATGCGCTTTGAGACAGCGGGCGAATTCATCGCGCTGTTGTGACGAACAAAAACACCCTCTTCGCTTGAAGGGGGTGTTTTTGTATCAGTATGGGCGATACAGGGATCGAACCTGTGACCTCACGGATGTGAACCGTGCGCTCTAACCAGCTGAGCCAATCGCCCACATATTGAGAAACAGTATAACGCCCCTTATATCAGATTGCAAGAGAGAAGTTTGCGCCTGTGCCTTCTCATCATCTGATTCGGCAGCATTTATATAAGGACATAGAACAGGGGCTATAGTGTCTTTGGGTTGACTCATACAAAGGACACTCTCCAATGGCTGAAAGAACCAAGACGATTACCTCCATGCTGCCCATGAAGAATGGCGTGAGTGAAGCCCATCGCAAGGCCACAATTGGCATCCTGCACCAGGAACTCGCGGATCATTATGTCCTGGTCACGAAGACCAAGTTCTATCACTGGAATGTCGAGGGGCCGGAGTTCCACGATATCCATGAGCTGCTCGATGAGCACTATGCGATCATTTCCGATCAGGTCGATGAACTGGCAGAGCAGGCGCTGCAACTCGGCGGACAGGCCCCCGGCACGCTGGCCTATTTTGTGGCGCACGCCCGCCTCAAAGAGGATGGCAACGAGAGCATCCCGGATACGCGCCGCATGATCGAAAATCTGCTCAACGATCACGAAGCCATCATGACCACGCTGCATGACGAAATCTCGGACGTGGAAGAGAAATATGATGACAAAGTGACCTCCAATTTTCTCCAGGAGATCAGCGCTGAGCATCATAAAATGGCATGGATGCTGCGGATGATTTTGCAATCCTCCAGCCTGGATGGAAAATAGGCCGTCTCGTCGCGGTATGACATGAGGAGATATTGGGGCAGTGTACACGCTAACGTAGTCAGGGTTTTTGCCCCACTCTCCATGCTCATAACGGTTTACAGCGTTTTTGTAGGGGCGCAGCACGCTGCGCCCTATGTGCACTTAAGACAATCCATCTTTTAAGGACATTGCTCGCCGCGTTGTCGCAGGCTAAAACCGTCCGCCTAGCGTGACAAAGCCCCATGAATGGGGCTACAACCCCGCCTGCTCCCGCGCCATAAGTCCCGTTTACGGGGCTTTGTCACGCTAGGCGGACGGTTTTAGCCTCTGGTGAGAGCGGATGCCGCGTGCTGATCAGAGGCCAGATATTAAGTTGCTGTATATGGGACGACCCATGGGTCGCTCCTACGCCGATCCTCCCTCAAATTGAAATCAGATCGTCAGCACCACGCTGTTCTGTACACCGACCTACACATGTGTCGCCTACCCTAAAATCAATCCCCTCAAAATACCGCATTTGGGCCGCGTCTTTGGGCTTGTCATCCGTCTTTAATCGTGGTAATTTGCGAAATGGGATAAGATAGACGCGATATTGATCGGCGCGGATTTGCGGCTTTAAATCCCCCGCGCCCGCGATGCATCGAGGAGCTGGTTGTATGCTGAACGAACTCGAATTCACCTGGGTTCTCGCGCTCGGGCCGGGCGCAGAAGACGAAGAAGATATTTACGAGGAAGAAGAAATCTTTGAAGACGAGGACGAATTCGAGGACGATGACGAATTCGAGGACGATGACGAATTCGAGGACGACGAAGAGGTTGAAGAGGACGACTTCGACGACGACGACCTGTAAGCCGCCCGCATCGCATTAAACGCTCTCAAAGCGGGGACATGACCATGACATGTCCCCGACTGGCCTCTCAGACGCCTTCGGTTTTGCGTCTTCTACAACGACCCCAATGTAATCCCACCATCGACCACAAACACGCCGCCCGTCGTAAAGCTTGAGGCAGGCGAGGCCAGCCACAGCGCGAGTGCGGCAATCTCTTCCGGTTGGCCGATGCGTCCGAGCGGCGTGCGCGTTTGCACCACCTCCATCATGCTCGCATTCTCCCACAGCACCTGGGCAAATTTGGTCTGGACGAGGCCGGGCGCGATGGCGTTCACCTGGATATTGTCTGCGCCAAGTTCCATCGCCAGCGTCTTCGTCAGGCTGATGATAGCCGCTTTGGTGGCGCTGTAAATCCCCTGGAAGCGGCCCGGATTGAGGCCCACAATCGAGGCGATGTTGACGATCTTACCGCCGCCTGCTGTCCGCATGTGGGGCACAGCCGCCTGACACAGCCAGACATTGCCCATGATATTGACTTCGATGGTCTTCATCCACAGGCTGTCTTCCGCCTCCAGCAGCGGGCCAAAGTGCGGGTTGGTGGCGGCATTGTTGACGAGGATATCGAGCTGTCCATACGTCGCAACCGTTTTTTCCACCAGCGCGATGAGCGTGTCTTTTTTGCCCGTATGGGCCGCGACAGGCAGCGCCTCGCCGCCCTGCTCCTTGATGCTGGCTGCGACTTTTTCCAGCTCCTCCTGCTTGCGGCTGGCGATGACGACCTTCGCGCCCGCCTGAGCGAGTGTTTCCGCGATGCTCTGGCCGATGCCGCGTGAGGCTCCGGTGACAATCGCCACTTTGCCGTTTAATGTCTGATCCATTGGAGATACACCTCAAAACGCTGCCACAGCGATCAATAGAGATATTTATGGCGGTTTGTAGGGACACGGCCTGCCGTGTCCGAATATGTGGACACGGCGGGCCGCGTCCCTACAGGTCTCTGTGTGGATGGTAGGGGCGCAGCGGGCTGCGTCCCTACAAGGGATTTTTCTCATGGATAGATGAATAAATTTCGTCGTAATGATTCACCTATTCATCGAATCGGCGCGGGATACCCCTGCCTTTAGGCAAGGGGAGGGAGAGCGCCTTGTCCTTTCTGGTAGGTATAGCCGTCAGAGTGGTGAAGCGTCTTGAGATGTTTGTGCGATGCCGTGACTTTGCCGAGCGCTGTCAC
>DAOTUR010000136.1:0-5534 GCA_034436915.1 Anaerolineae bacterium | reverse complement strand
GTAAAGCCCTGTTTGGTCTTTTGGAGGGCACGATGTATCGTGCCCCTACGGAAAACGCTCTCCAGGACGTGCGTTTAACATGATTAATCTGTTACGTTCCGCATTATCAAACGGCTTCTTAGAGGGCGAATTTGTTCCGGCGTTCACGAGCCATACGCATCGTGACACATCGCTGCGTGTGGTCGGCGCAAACCTGTGCTCTAACAGGGATGGGGATGCATGGATCGTTACAGATGCTGAGGGGCGTTTCATATCGTTACTCGAGCTGAACTACATTGATGCTGACGATGATTTAGAGATCGCCCTCTCCCCTGATGGCCAGTCGATTGCCTATCGCAGATACGAGACAGCGACCCCTTTGAGCACTTTGCCCATTATTGGGGCGACTGCTGAAGGCGCGCATGAATTGGGTTTCGCGGCGACGCAGGTTCTCTGGGGCGCAGTGGATTTCATTTTTGCGCCCACGCTCTATGGTGGTTGAGACAGCAGTGAGAATTTATAGCATCGATAGCCATTTCCCTTGTTACAGATTTAAAGGAGATAAACCATGATTTTCTCTCACAAGATGTTGGCCGTCTCGGCTCTCCTCTTGAGCCTTTTACTGCCCCATTCCAGTGATCTTCGGGCACAGGACGAGAATCCTGACGCGCCTATCATCGCGCTGGCAAACAACAATATTTACGCTGTATCACCCAGTGATGGTGAGTCTCGCCTGCTCGTTGAACGCTCGAAAGAAAAGGACGAACAGCTTGATGAGCTGTATTATACGTATAAGGTAAATTTTTTATTAAGCAGCATAGGCCTCAGTCCTATCTCGCCAGATAACACAAAATTTGCCTACAAATCCCCCGTTTATGAGCAGCTCGATCCGGAATTTGAAGACAAACGCATTGATATTGCCAGGATGAATCCCAACGATATTACTCTGGTTGATATTGCCAGCGGAGAGCAAACCCCCATCACCGAGCAGGGAGTCAACTTCAAAGAGATGTTTGCGAAGGATAAGCTCACCAATTTCTCGGATCTCACATGGTCTCCTGATGGACAGCGGCTTTATTTTCTGGCCTTAGTGCGATCACGACGGCCCAATCGTGTTCCACAGCGAACTCTTGAATACTATGATCTGGCCGCCGGTGAAAGACGCACCCTGGCCAGGTTCGACGCAGAGGTATATATCGCCGATGTGGTTGCTGTGCCTCAGGGACTGGTGATCGTCAGTGGGCCGCAGGAGGATTTTAAATTTACGCTGTACAGCCCGGATGGAACTCTTGCGAATGCCATTGAGATGACTCTTCCAGGGTACATGGGCTGTACCAACGAGGTCATGGTCTATATGAATCCCGTTTTCAATAACGGCGGCCTGCATTATGGCTATTATGTCTATGACACAGATGAAAATCTGCCATTTCTGCTGGATGTGGCTTCGGAGAGCAGCATTCCGCTAGAGGCTAATCTCTGGCCTGGGCTCATGGCTCATGGTCATTCGGACACATCGCTGCGGTTGGTTTTTTCGGACCCCTGCTACGAGCAAAAAGACCATCACTGGTCAGTGACAGATGCCAAAGGCCGTGTTATCGACT
The DNA here is from genome assembly GCA_034436915.1 of Anaerolineae bacterium. Classification (GTDB taxonomy): domain Bacteria; phylum Chloroflexota; class Anaerolineae; order Aggregatilineales; family Phototrophicaceae; genus JALHOR01. The sequence goes on along the minus strand of DAOTUR010000136.1, from coordinate 3,954 downwards.
CTATGTTTATTCCTCATGTAGGGATTAATTTCAATCAGCAGATAACCCTCTCCCCTGATGGTGCGTCAATGGCCATGCTGCTCAGCGAAACAACGATTCGCATCATGGATACCAATGGCTCGCGCGAGCTTGATTTCGCTGCGAACAGCATACTCTGGGGTGCCTATGATTTCACCTTTACCCCTGTCATCAAGTCAGATTGAAAAAGGAAGCAAACGATGCTGTTCTCTCTCAAGCTGTTTCTGCTGTCCACTCTCGCCTTCCATAATCGGCCCAAAGGTAGAGAAGCTGTCACCAGTCGCCACTCTGTCGTGGCGACTAACATCAAGGTTGTGGCTCACATTTCGGATGCTGTTGGCGAACCTCTGATGGACGAAAGCAAGAGACTGTAGGAGTAAAATTGGACTTCACCCAGTATAGTGGTTCTTCCTCACTTTGATGCTGTTGGCAAACTCAAATCCCGCATGAAAAACCTATCGTTTTGAGCTGGATGTTGGAAGATTTTGCTCTAAAAATCCGGTTTCTGAACTTGTTTGAGCGATTTGCCAACAGCATCACGAGGAAGAACCATAAAAACGGGGTATTGCCAAGCCGCCTTTTATTTCAGTGATCTCTTTACCCTCTGTCGATGGCTGAATTACACACCTGTACCGGACAAAAGTGAGATTTATTGGGTTGAAGGAGATAATAGCGAGTTCAGGCATTATCTCGCTCGATTAGCTCGGAAAACCCTTGTTTCTCCCGCTGCCTTGGCGCACTCCGCACGACTGTGAAGCAGTTTGTGATTGCTTGAAATCGCCACCGTCATCACCAGGGCGATTGCATCTAAACGTAATTCAGTGAAATTAAAGAACTCACAACGTAATGATTCACCTACCCGTGAGAATCATGGGTTTGTAGGGGCGCGATGGATCGCGCCCTGATTGATTTGTAGGAGATTTGGCGTGGGCAGGATGCATCCTGCCCACGCCAAGGGCCGTTGTCGCATGGATAGGGTAATCATTACCTCACAACGGTTCTTGTAGGAGCATGATGTATCATGCCCTGGGCGCAGCACACTGCGCTCCTACATAGAAACCCTCTGTGAGCTTTTGTGATTCAAGAAATTTAAGATGCAATTGCCCTGCCGTCATCGCTTTCCCCGCTATCCTGCTCATGTGAAAGATTTTGCATATCCCTGATGTTCACCACTCCCAGCTATCACTTCACTTTGAATATTTCCATGAACGAAATTTCTAATGCTTCGTGGGACACATGGACTTTCCATCTCCATTTTCGCTCTAATAGCAGTTTTGCCTGTTTGGTTATAAACCTGGCAAACTACCATGCTTGATTTCAATTCAATTGGGGAGATGATATAAAAGCAGATATAGATCTAGAATAGTCTCAGCAGTGGTAGTGGATCATGTGGCATGAACAACGGCATTCATTTTCCCGTTCTTGAGCACAGGTTGACATGAAAGAATGCGGTTATGCACAGCAAGTGACCCAGTAGTGCACCAGGTACTGTGATTTACAGCAGTGGTTTCGGCATATTCAGCATAGAGAAATTGATTATACTGGCAATATTGATCCTGGCCTGAAGAACTTGCCTTAGCAACAGGGAATATCTTTTGTAACTCACCTTACGCACTTTCCGATTTTACCCCTTCCCACAACGTGGAGGGGAGCTTCAAGCGTTTTTCTCCCCCTCGCTGAACAGTGCGGAGGGGCTGGGAGGAAAGGTTTGACGGTCATTCCAGCGCTCTGGGCATCATTTTATAGAGGGTGCGTAAGGTGAGTTTTGTAAGTCATTCGCTCGAAAAAGAAAGAGGGATACGATGCTCTGGTGGATCAAGCGGCTAGTAGTCATAGGGATATTGTTCGCGAGTCTTATCAGTGGCGCGCTGGTATGGAGTGCAGCACCTCCGTTATCAATGCTTGTGTATCTGGCTTTTACCCCTCAGGGTAACCTGGACGAGATTACGCTCTATGTGTTGGATCTCAATACAGGGAAAATTGTAGCAAGCATGGGGCGATCTGAGGCTCCAGGCGGAGGTGTCCTTCCACCTACATGGAGTCACGATGGGCGATTAGCGTTTGCGGCCCGGCCCGACGGCAACGATGAAATCTATGTGTGGGATGGCGCAACGTTCACGAATATCAGCCAACATGAGGGGCTTGATATCAACCCTACGTGGAGCCAAGATGGGCGGTTGGCGTTTAGCTCCTACCGTGACGGCAACAACGAAATCTATGTGTGGGATGGCATGATGCTCACGAATATCAGCCAACATGAGGGGCTTGATATCAACCCTACGTGGAGCCAAGATGGGCGGTTGGCGTTTAGCTCCTACCGTGACGGCAACGGCGAAATGTATGTGTGGGATGGGACAAAAATCTCGAACATCAGTCATCTTGAGGCGGATGTTTTTGATGCCGTGTGGAGTACAGACGGCCAGTTAGCATTTCGAGCCAACCCCGATGGCAACAACGACATCTTTGTGTGGGATGGGACAGAGGTTACTAATATCAGCCAATATCCCGCCAATGATGATTACCCTCGATGGGGTCCTAATGGCCAGTTGTCATTTCTTTCTCATCGCGGCGGTAAAAGCGAAATCTACGTGTGGGATGGGACAATGCTCGTCAACCTTGGACAAGGAGAAAACTACCTTCTCGGTATCCCCGAATGGGGATGGAGTCTGGATGGCCGATTGGCGTTTGTCTCCATCCGCGATGGCAACGAGGAAATCTATGTATGGGATGGTGTAGAGATCACAAATATCAGTCAACATCCCTCCGCTGATACCTTACCAGTGTGGAGCAACGACGGCCAATTGGCGTTTGTCTCCATCCGCGATGGCAACGAGGAAATCTATGTATGGGATGGTATAAAGATCACGAATATTAGCCAACATCCGGGCGACGATGTTTATAGCGAATATTCTTCCATATGGAGCGCGGATGGCCGCTTAGCGTTTAGCTCCAAACGCGACGGCAACACCGAAATCTATGCATGGGATGGTAAACGATTGACGCGGTTGTCAGACACTGTGAATCTCATTGAAGAGGTAGCAGCTTGGTGGATTGGCGAAGGCTGTGTCCAATCCCTCAGTCAATGTGCCGCCACACCTCCATAATGCTCGAGCAGACCTGTACCGTCAATGAACTGACCCATCTGAATTAGGCTGTTGGGAATTGGCCTTATTATCATTTCCCACTCTGAGTTGCTCATCTAAGAAATGAGGGTAGGCTGAAGGATAAAAACCCATCAGTTCCAGGAGACCAGTCCAAAATGGGGGCTGAATTATTCGGAATAAAAAGTGTTGTGTCGTCTCGCATCAAAGTCCAAAATTACTGAGGGTGGGGCATAAATCATTATGAACCGATCTGGCATTGTCAGACGGTCATGTAGGTGGCCCATTTTGAGGTCATGTGAGTGTAGGGGCTTGGCGTGTCAAGTCCATCAAAAACACCTTGGCTCTTATTTATGCCCCACCCTCACTAACTGCCTTTTTCAGACAAAAATACAAACAAAATGAGTCTGACCTACCCCTTAAAAAAGTTAGCCCCCGTTTTGGACTGGTCTCCTATTATATGTAGCGATGGGCGTGACCTCCCCAATGGGTATTATTCTGTACTGATCGCATCTCATGCATAAATTTATGCAGTAGAATACAAGCAGGAGCACACGTAAAGGTCAAACCTCATGAGCGACAAAACCCTGGATGATGTTATTCTCGAAGCTGTGCGTCCACTCAGCGAAGTGCAAAAACGCCAGCTGCTGGCCTACATTGAGCAACTCGATGACCAGGATGCAGCGCCGACATTGGCCGAACTGCTGGCTTTGCCTTATGACGAGCGTAATCGGCGGGCAAAGCGTGCCCTGGAACGCTCACAGATGTATGAGCATGACGATCTGGAAGGCTACACTGACGCAGACTTCGACGATGGGGTTGACACAGAATGAAT
>DAOTUR010000135.1:0-4160 GCA_034436915.1 Anaerolineae bacterium | reverse complement strand
ATAGGAGACTAATCAGTCCACAAAAAAGGGGCTGATGATGGCGAATAGAGGCATACCAGCGTCGCTTGTGGCACTTTGCACAAGTGACTCCGCCCTAAGTCTTGCATTCTACACTTATTGACAGAGCCGTGTACGCATGTCACAATCTATCTCAATGAGTCGCCTGATGACATCACCAAAAGGACACATACCATGATGCGGATGACTACGACTGATAATCACCGAGACGCCTAACGGGGTTTATCGTCTGTTATTCTGTGTCAGTCGACGATGCCCGTAATACGGGTTTTTTTGTTTTATAGAGAAGGAGTCACGGCCCTTGAACACATCCCTCAATCTCGATACACCGGAATATGCTGTTAAATCCGCTGATCAACTCATCCCGGTGAACGATTATCCGTCGCATATGATGGCCATTCAGCCGTCACGTATGTTCACCATTCGCAATGCCCTGGCAAATTACAAGAAGAAATATGGAACGGATGCCCCGGTCTATGATGCCTCACAGGGCGACGGCGGGGCCAGCTTGCCCGGTGTGCCGCGTGACCTGCTGGAACGGGCGGCACAGCTCCAGATTGAGCATGGCACAGGCTATGACAATCCCTTTGGCACGCAGCAGTTCCGCGTCGCTACGGCAGAGCGCTATTGGCAGCTCAAGGCCGAGACAGGCTGGGGGCCAGACAATATCATCTTCACACAGGGCGGACGCGATGGCCTGAATAAAGCATATGCCGCCATGATTGCGTGCGGCGGCGGACGGGTGGGCGATGGCCTCGTCGTCTCGCGTGTTCCCTGGGTCAGCTACAATTGGGGGCCATATATGACGGGCCTCAACGTGCTGCGTGCGCCGGGCAACCCGACTGATGGTTGGAAATACACGCCGGAGAATATCCAACTGTGCGCCGATTTTGCCGCCCAGGATGGCCGTAAGCTGGCCGGCATCATCATCACATCGCCCGACAATCCCACTGGGCTGACGCTGCCCGTGTCCGAGCAGATCATGCTGGCAAAAGCAGCGCTGGCGGCAGGCATCCCATTTGTGCTCTTCGATTGGATTTATCATCGCGTGACGGACAACGGCGACCCCTCGGACATCAATGAGGTGCTGCTCGCCTTCGATAAAGACGAACGGGATCGCCTGATGTTCCTTGATGGCATCACCAAGAGCCTCGGCGGATCAAACATTCGCAGCGCCCATCTGGTCGCCAGCAAAAAAGTGGTCGATTATGTCAATACCATCGCCTCGCATGGTGTGACGCCATCCTACTATGCCCAGGCCGTTGCCATTGCCGCCTATGAGCAGGATTTCCGTGAGGCCTCGGCATCGCTGATTCAACCCATCAGCCAGAGCCGTAAGCTGCTGCGGGCCGCGCTCGAAACATCCGATGTGCCGTTCATCATGGGTGATGGCTATTATGCCTTCTTGAATCTCACCGATTACATTGAGACAGCAAATTTCGGGGACTCAGAGAAGATGGGCAGTTATCTGGCGGAGGAATTTGGCATCGCGGTTGTGCCAGGGATTCACTTCTCCCCGGCAGGCGCAAACTGGGTGCGCTTCTCGTATGCGCTGCCGCCGCAAAAGACCGAAAAAGCCATTGAGCAGTTGTTCAGCGGCCTCAACGCCCTCAAGAAATAAGTTCTCTATTGTGAAAGAGAACTCAATAGATATTGAGTTCTCTTTCATGAGTTAACGTGACAAACCCCCACTGATGTTTTCAGAAAATATAAGGTTGTATAACAAGAGTAGTGCCGAGGAGAGGTATCATATGTTTTATATTGCGAGTGTAGAGAGGGATATTCAGACGATAGGCGACTGATGCAATAAGACAATCATTACCGCCCACCCCACTTAACAAACGATGCTTAAGGAGTTGAGCCACAGATCACTTTATATCATCTTCTATGAAATATTCGATTTTGAATTTATTAAGAATAGTCAAATAATCGTTCTGCTCGGCTATACTGCGCTTTGCCCCGTATATGATTTCCAACCAGTTTATCGGCGTGATCGAGAGCTGTACACTCTGAGCGTTGAGCCAAGTATCCGCCGCTAGTACAGCTCTCGCATAATCGATAATGATATCCGTATCGACAATCGCTAGACTCACTCTCCTGCACCCCAATCCCCTAAACGTTCCTGACGTTCCTCCTCGCGCAGCTTCTGAACGTAGTCAACCGAGTCTTCAACTCCTGACCAATCACCAAGTTTCAGCGTATCACGGAGCGCTATCAGTTCATGCCCCCAATGCTCAGATTGAGGCGCTACCATTGTGTGATTTGCGCCTGAGACTGGTTTGAGAGCTATACAAGCATCATTTCTGATATGTATAACACGTCTTGTATTCCTCTTTGCTCTTGCTGGTCGCGCCCCAATTTGTTCCAGGACGAACCGTTTTTCCTCTGGCGTAAGCTCATTGAACGTTTTGACAAGTTCGGTAACTTTGATCGTGCTCATAGGGTTGTCCTTTCTCTCGTGATTCCCATTACAGTGTTTGAGATAGAATTGGCGTAGGGGCGCAGCACGCTGCGCCCTTTATGAAGATCATACGTTATTGGGCGCGGTGTCCCGATGGGTTCTGACTTTCTTGACATCGTTTCACATGTGCTCAAACGAAACCTAAAGTATCTTCGCATAAATCGTGTCAGCGGCGATAAACGCAACAGCGGCGTACAGACTGGCGACAACCCCACACAGGATCGCCAACGGAATCGACAACGCCCCTTTGCGTCCGCGACGACGAATCATACCCGCCGTGATAAACGGCATCATCGCCAAGGCAATATGCAGCAGGAAGGTAAAGAAGCCCTTCGCATCCGACCCTGGAATCGGAAAGCGCCCGCCTGACTCGGCCACGCGCACGCGCATCAGATCCAGGATGCAGCCAAAGATGATACCAAACACCAGGTAGAGCGGAGTTTCGTTCTTCTCCGGCATGGTGAACAACACGCCAAGCGCAGAGAAGAAAATCACGTACACAAAAATGTCTGCCAGTGAATGCGGTAAAAGCAGCTTCGCAATAAGATCCATGAGATCGCTCCCTGAATGGGCCAATGGTCACTCTTATTATAGCCGATTTCGCATTGCTCACCGAGTATTGAGCTTTTCTGATTATATGCGGCGGGCTTTCGTGGTATAAAAGAACACGGATCACGCGAAAGGTCGCGCTGTGAAATCATTTCGGACTCGTACCAGACCCATACTGCGGCGTGCCGTCTATATGCGCCACCAGGGTCGTAAATGGTGGGACAAACAGCCAACGGCGACACAGGCGCTGCCCCGCTATCTCTTTAAAGCCGTCAAAAATTTCTTCAATACTGGCCTGCGCGATGCGGCGGCCCTCTCATACTATGCCATTTTCTCGATCTTCCCTCTGATCCTACTGATTGCGGTGGGCGTTGGCGGCGTGGTGGGGCCAGCTATCGCGCAGGAGCAGATCGTTGGCGGTTTGCGCCTGTTTCTGCCAGAGGCCACCGTACATGACATTCAAGCAGCAGTGGCGAGCGCCCTGGAACAAAGCCGCTCGTTCGGGCTAGTGGCGCTGCTGGCGTTGATCTGGTCGGCTACCGGCTTGTTTTCCAGCATCACGGTCTCCATCGATCAGATTTTCCAGGTTCCTGCGGCACGCAGCCTGTGGCGCATCCGCCTGTTGGCTCTGGGGATGGGACTCGCCCTCATTGTGCTGGTGATGGCCTCGTTCGTCACATCGGGCGTGCTGCGCCTGCTCATGGCCTTCTCGCTGGAGGTCAATGTGTGGGTAAGCATCGGCACATTCTTCCTGCCGCTCGGCCTCGATCTGGTGATCTTTGCGCTGCTGTTTCGCTATGTCCCGGCGCGGCATGTGCATTGGGATTCGGTCTGGCCCGCTGCCATGTTCGGGGCCGTTGGATGGGAACTCGCCAAATCCGGCTTTCAGTGGTACATCACCAATCTGGCGAATTATTCGCTGGTGTATGGGGGGATTGCGACAGGTATTGTGCTGCTCTTCTGGGCGTACCTGATTGCGTCAATCTTTCTCTTCAGTGCCGAGTTATGTGCGCGTCTCAATGAGTGGCATATTGAGCAGGAGTATGTGGTGCAGCAGACTAAACTTGCGCGGATTGATGCCTATCTGCAAGCGGGCCAGATGACGCTCCCACCGGAGACGCCGACTGAACCC
>DAOTUR010000134.1:0-19637 GCA_034436915.1 Anaerolineae bacterium | reverse complement strand
AACGACACATGGAATGGATGGGCCTGCCCCTACTTCAAGAAATCCGAAGCTGAGCGCGTGCTCCGTGCCAGTGAAGCCAACCGCTATATCTGGTCATATGATACGCAGCAGGATGCTTTCGTCGTTCGCAGCGAGGATGACCCAGAAGACTACGAGCCTGAAGAGTTTAAAGCTGTCAAAAGAACACTTGAAGGCGGCGGTGAGGTGACGGTTTACGGAATCGGTGCCTACTCGTGGATCTGGGAACTCGTCGCGGAAGCTTGAGCCATAGTACTGTTTTAAAGGCTTGAATGAACTAACCGAATAACACGTCACATAGTTTAATCGAGGCCCCTTAACTGGGGCTTTTTCGATTCTAAAGGAGGAACATGACTCGCCAGCTGCCCCTATTTGATCTCTACGAAGAAAGTCTCGATCCTCTTACTCTGCTTCGTGGTGGTGCCGCATTAGTCTTGAGTGTATCCGGCGGTAAGGACTCCGATGCGATGTGCCATCATCTGCTTGATCTTCGTCAGCAAGAAGGTTGGAAAGGTTCAGTTGCTATGGTTCATGCCGATCTCGGCGCGCGTGTTGAGTGGCATCAGACTCCGGATTATGTGGAGAACCTTGCTCAGCGAAAAGGCCTACCGCTGTATGTCGTCAGTTGGACACACGGCGACCTGATTGACCGGATCTGGCAGAGATACTACAAAGACCCGTCGCGCCCGTGCTGGCCGTCGGCAAAAATGAGGTACTGTACGGCGGATTTGAAACGTGAACCGATCAGCCGTTGGCTGAGGAACACCTTCCCAACAGGAAACGTCATCTGTGCGATGGGCTTACGTGCACAGGAGAGCCATACGCGTGCAAAACGGCAACCATTCATACTCCGGACCAACGCCAGCGCCCCGACAAAGGGGCGTTTTGTTTACGACTGGTTGCCCATCCACGATTGGTCAGAGGGAGATGTTTGGAATTGTATCCGTCGGCATGGGGATATCTCACACGAGGCTTACAGTTATGGCAATCAGAGATTGTCTTGTGCCCTGTGTGTGCTGGGAAGCTTGAATGACCTCATCAATGGTGCCACCCACAATCCAGACACCTACCGCGAATACTGCCGCATCGAAGCCGTGACGGGTTACAGCTTCCGCAAGGACTTCTGGTTGAGTGATCTCAAGCCTGGCTTGCTGCCAGAGGCCGTCTTGATCGCAGTAAATAAGCACAAATCCATTCTTGAAGTTTTGTAGAAAGACTGGTGAGCAAAAGCCCTTCTTTGCACTCAATCCTCTTCGTAATTCTTCTTGACCCAATCATACATCTTGACCCATTTGGGTTGCCAAAAATGAATATAGTTGGGATCTGTGTACCGTGTCATATCTGTATCGGATGTCCAGTATTTGTCATACAATGCCTGTCGTCCTTCAGAAAATCCGACAAACTCGGCATCAGGTAAGATTGTCGCGTTGTCAAAAGAGGCACCCGATAGATTGGCTCCTGTTAAGTTGGCATTCACCATAAATACACCACGGAAGCTCACTCTTTTTAGGTTTGCCCTGGCAAGATTCGTATCTCGAAAAGAGCTTTTGCTCAACCTCGCCCGCTCTAGATCTGCACCATGTAAATCGGCCTCTTGAAAATCCACGTGATCAAGCTCCGCACCTCTCATATATGCTCTTTGGGCATGGGCCATGAAGAAACTTGCTCCAGTTGCCCTCGAACCACTCAGGATCGTCTTCTGAAGGTTTGCTCGCATAAAGTTAGTCCTCACGAGGTGTGTAGAACCTAAATTCGCTTCGCTCAGATTGGCCCAGTAAAAATCCGCCTTCGTCAAATTGGCCTTTTGTAGCCATGCTTCACGTAGATCGGCATGCCGTAAGTTGATGCCCTCAAGGTTCACTTCGGGCAAGATGACTTTTCGCCAATTAGCCCCCATGAGGTTTTTCCCACGTAAGATGCTGTGATCGCCTATCAATTTACCTTCTCGATACAGCTGCATGACAGCGCCTGCCGCGGGAGAAAAGCCGGGATTTCCAAGCGCTTCGAGCAGAGTCCGTTCGTGAGATTGATGTTTTTGGCGCTGGAGATAGGCCATAAAGCCAATAGTGGCAGCAACAGGGATGAACAAATTCGGAAAACGAGATAGCGCAACATCGAACAGGTTCATACGCCACCAACGAGAGATATATCTTGACATAGAGGGAGTACCTCACAAGGTCTGGAATAAGAGGCTTCTTTTTATCATAGCGGACAAATCAGCCCATCGCTTCGAAAGGAAACTCAATGAATACCTTCGATACCATCCACCTCATCTGGTTGCCTGTCGTACTCATCAGAGTGATGCAGGTTCCATTTGTAGACACCAGCCTTGGCTTGCTGGTTCAGCGATGCTATCTCGCGGAACATATCGATGGCATTCTGCGGGCAGACTGGACACTTCCGGCTGATGAGCGAGTGTTCCCACTTGTGCAATTGGTGGGCTGGCAGCCACAGCGTGATGTGCCCTTTGCGTTGCCTATCAAATTTCGTCGGCAGGGCGATCCTCGTGTTGTTTCGATTCTGCCCTCAGGAACTTGGGTTTTGCCCTATGACGAGACGCTCTATCAGGTTTACGCCCAGATGCAAGTTGCGTTGTCTCGGTTGCTCACAGTCATCGAAGCGACACCGAACGATAGTCACCTCCGTGATTGCCTCATACGCATGATTGCCGACATAAGCCGCCTTCATCGTCCCCGTTAGAAAAGGAGATTTCAATGAGCCAGTCCCATGATCCTATTCAACAGGCCTCTGATCGTTATCACGCCCACTATTCTGATGTGTCCTATAAGGCAATCCAGCGCGCTATCATTGCTGACCTGTATGGCCCAGTTGATACGCCTGATTGGGAACAGCTGTTTGACATGCGTCTCAGTCATACCATTCCCAATCGTCTGATGAATACCATCACCGATGTTGCCAGCGAGATATGCCAATGGCCTGGATTTCAGGGAAGCCTGCCTCGTCTCGCACAGGACATTGTCTTACACCGTGTGAGTTGGGCGACCATTCAGCTCATCGTGGATTATTTACACCGCTTTGAAGCTCTAGGAGAAACATGGAGTGCAGATCTTCTCACGACAACACAAGTCACACAGTTTGTTCTCAAAGCACAGCCTGTCTTACAGGAGGCAGCTGCGTCTGCTGGCGACATTCATACATCAAGAGGGCGTGCCGCTCATGAACTTCTTGTTGCTGCTGAACAGCTGACGCGAGCAGCTCATTTGCTTCTGAATGGAGAGAGTGAGTTGTCTTACGTGTTAGAAAAGATTACTCATGCCACAGATCGTATCGCTTCCGCTCTACAGGAGAAGACTTTCAAGTCCCCATACTGATTTCTCCCAATTCATCTACTCGATAGTATTTTCTCACACCGATCCTATTATTGCCTATCGCTTCCGCTTTACTTGCTGGAAGTGGTCCTCTCGTTGTATGTTGCCTCGCAGTAATAGCCCTCACCCGTGTCAGCTGTAATACATATATGCGAAGCATAAGATGTCTTACAGGATCATCAGCATTCTCAAGAGGCTGACACGGGGAGCAAGCTAAAATGCTTGCCCCTCATGCGCCGGTGGGGCTGACGTGCCGCGCTCACGCGCCGCACCGCTGACCGCGCACCAGGGTGCTTGCCAGCGCGTCGTCACGGTAAACCCTGCCGACAAAACACACCTGCCCTCTTTTGCTGCTTTGTCTTACACATCAACGTCGTTTTGGATTTTCCAATGTTCCACTACGTAAGACGAGTATCTGTTCGCATTACGATCTTTGTGAAATCGTCTCCACCCGTTCTGAAGGGAATGCAAACGATGTCTTTAATACAATGTTATGCCTGATAAATCGCTTCCAGCTTTGCTTTTTCCAGGATTTCCAAGAGAACAAAAGCCTGTTTCTCCGTTGGAATCTTGTCTGGCATCTGAGTCGCAACCTGAAGTATCCCTATCTCTTTTGGTGAGTAAAGGCGCTTCTCCTGCCCCCTAAGAAGTATATCAGCCCATGTTTCGGCAGGAATTTCAAACACTGCTCTCTGGGCTTCAATCCCATTGCGCATTTTCTGCGTTTTGACTGCTGAATGGGCTGTATCCTGCGCTTCATCAGCTGAAATCAGCTCTTCAAAAAAACTGGCCGGGAGCAGATTCATTAAAGTAGCCAGCTTTTCCTGCAATCCCAGCCAGCAGGCGTCTCTCTTACACCACTCAGTGATGTTGGAAATTCCACCTTTGGGATGTGTAATATCGTCGTGTACAAGTTTGGCAGTGATCTCAATCGCCTGTATTGTTGCTGGAGTGATGTCCTGGTGATTCCACACGCCGATAAAATCAAAGGCTTGCCCTCGGCTGGAGCACACCTTTGCCAGCATCGCTATAGTATAGGCTACGACGTTTGCTCTATAGCCACCGTTATACCAGGGTTGAGCTGAAACCAGCTTTTCCGTTCTGCGGAAGATAATTGCCCGAGCAATCGCTCGTTTGAAGTAGAATTCATTGAACTGATCGGGGTTTTTGTCCCATTCCTGACTGATCTGTCCAGCATAATTTGCAAAATTTTTCTGCGCGCCCTGATTCACGGAAACAGGATACCCATCCCAGACATTCTCAAATTTAGCGAGATCTGTTTTCGTAAGCATCTGTAACTTGGGATACTCAGCCTGAAATCGTTTTTGCTCGCCGGGTGTCAGCTTACTCTGTGCATCGGCATACTGCCCGCGTGCTCTTTCATAAAACCATTTGGTTTCGCGCTGGGCACCCTGCAGTGCTGGTGCCCACAGACGACGTGAGGAGTCTTCCATACGCACATGAAAGGGATGATTTGAAAAGAAATCCGCCGCATTCACCTTGTTCTGGGTATTGGCATACTCAGAAATTTTGGGAACAACTTCCTCGCTTTTTTCCTCATCAATCACGGACAGCTTCATCTGTACGAAGATGTTTTCGAGCGATGCCTTGTCCTTGCGATTCGTGTGGAACAGGGAGGCTGTTGTCTGACCACCGTTCACAATCTGAAGATCCGTGAGTGAGACAACAACCAGGCCATTCGCTGTTTCCGCTGTTTCAACATCTCTGGCGGTAGCAGTAATACCATTGTTGTACGCAAAGAACATTTCAGGGTTATTCATGATGGTTGCGCGAATGCCCTTGTTGATATTCCCTCTCACCTGGAGAAAACTGCGGACATTCTGTTCAAGGAGTCTGGAACCGTACTTCCCGTACAGTTCCGCCAGAACTGTGGCTGGCATCACGAGAAGGTATGACTTGTAGGTTGCTGATGTCAGATGTGCCGGAAGGCAGGGGAGTCCATCGCCAGTCATCTCAGCAAAGTTAATCACCAGCGCCTCACGAGCACCATGCGATGTCCGCAGGCGATGCAAGCGAGAGAGATCCCAGATGTTATAGGAAAAAGTCCACGTCTTGTATTTCTTGTCACTGAGGTCTTTCACGCGTTCACTTAGCACACGTTCTGAAATCAGGTAAAACGTGACTTTGGAAAACTGCGAGCGTCTGTCCGCAATCATGCGCGCCAGACCATAACCCTCGGAAGTTTCCTCAAGAGATGCATAAAGATTTTTCTCTACGCTCGCTGTGAAAAATTTTTCTGCCCGTTTGAAGATTGCTGAGACGTCTGTCTGGGTCAGTGACTGAAGCGTCTCACGATCTGCAAAGTCACTGATAAAAATATCCAGAGAAGCATCATTAAACCAGTTACCATCTACCCGCATCCCGCCCGTCGGCAAACGATAATGGCGCGGCTCGAATCCATCAATCACTCCAGCATCGATCAGTTCGTCAGCAAACTGCTGCGTGAACTCAGATGGCAGAAATCCTGAGTTTGCTTCTATATTCGCCATGATTTCCTGGCGAAAATCATGCAGAAAATCTTCCAGCGAGACAGGCATAATTAGTTCTCCAGAATTTCTGCGTCAGTGACGCGAAATGGCTCTACGGCAGCCAGAAGCAGATCGTAGGACACAGCCCGAATCCCGGCAGGCAGAGTCGTTTGGATAATACGAGGGAAGGTATCTGAGACACGGTAGGTATAACAGTCCTTCACCACAAACTGCGGCTGCTCGTATTGCGGCAGGTCGATGTATCCAGCCATATCAAGTGTCGCCTCGAAAACTTCTCTTAATTCATCTTCTGTAATTTTAGCTGAGACACGACGGACTAATAAATTAAGGTTTTCTCCACCGGATGTTCCGTGCATCTCAGCCAACAGGTAAACGCGTAGAAATAACTGGCTCAAGTGGGAATGTAACTGGTCTTCCGAGGAGATGCGCACTTTGTCCCGGTTCTGTCCCGTAAGAGATTTGATCTCAACTGCTCTGTCATTCAGGATAAAATCCTGCTGTGTCCTGTCAGGTCCTTTCCAGCCACGTACTGCCTCTTCCTGACTGACTGCTTTGCTATCCAGCAGTTCGGCAAGGAAGTAAAGTTCGGCGAACATGCCCTGAAGCTCATTTGCTGTCAGCAGACCGTTTACCCTGTTAGCAAAAAGGGACTGCCACTTCTTTAGTCGCCTGCACGCGATTTGAAACGCGGATTCACTTTTATTAGTCTTCGTCACGCGTTCAGCAATGTCATGGCACAGCTGGGAGAAAATATCGATTTTAGACTCATCCGTCAGCCGAATTGACAGTGCTTTGAATCCGATGTCCGTCCATTCCACAATATTGATGGGTACATCTCTCAGGGTGATGCCAAATGCATGCAACTGAGGCAGAGTCACACTGCGTTCAATCTCAATAAGCAGGCCAGGGTAGCCATCCTCATCACGAAACCAAAGAATCTCATGTTGGCTTTCGGCATTAACTCTGAGCCGTGATAGTCTGCCTGCCGATGGGGTATTTAGTTCATCCCAGGGGTTCGGGGTCAAGATCATCCTCTTCTTCCTGAACTTCGGGCTGGCCTTCCCTCAATTGCTTTAGCCAGACAGGATTCACAATATAGTCCACAGTTCTGATAACCGTTGAATTTGAATTGGGAAAATTGATGCTGAGTGCAGGAAGGTTAGTCAAAAATGGCGGTTGCTTATCCTCCCGCAGACTCAGCAGGTGAAAGAGCAGAAGGGGACGTTGGCGGGCATTGGTATAATCGCGGTAGATGGCTTCCTTTCGGTCAGCTTCCGTTGCCTCAGTCATTGCCTGCTCAAGTTGTGGTTTCGTTAGACCAATTCTGAACATTGTATTGCCAGAAAACCTGTTTTTGTTACCAGTGTACCAGCCTGGTTCTGACGTTGGCATTCTAGGGGATGCGCCGTTGTATCCAATGGTTCGTTTCTGAGAGGCGATCATAAAGCCATCTTCCGGCTGATCATCAATAGAAATAAAGCCCACATCCCATATTGGATAAAGATCTGCAATTGCTTTTATATATCGTGCAACTGCCCGTTTATCTTCGGCAAGATCCTCATGAAACTGAAAGTTAATAACGAAGTCCTCAACGGTGTTCCATTGAACATCATAAAACAGATAAGACTGGGTTGATTCGATGTCCTGCATATGACGGTATCGGGTCATCAGAACCTCAAACGCCTGCTGCATCAACTGGCGATTAGCTTGTGTTTTTGCTGCATTCTCAGGAAGAATATAAGTTTCCACCAGCTTCCCATCATAGCTGATGCTGAATGGCCGACTCTCTGTGTGGTACATCTTATTCAGGGCTGTCACAGTAAGCGCATCAGGATGCGCCTTTACATAAAGGCCAAAGTCACTGGGTTTTTTGCCTTCACGCCGCATACGTTTGACCTGAAGCCGAAGCTCTTCAGTTGCATCAGCGATATAGGCATACCACTCGTATGACAACTGAGACATAAAGACACGACACAGATCTTCGTAATTGGGCCGATATCCGAACCAACGCCCCATCTGCAAAAGTGTGTCATACATCTTCGTGCTTCGATGAATGTAGCTGATCGTCAGCCCTTCAAGTGTCAGTCCACGTGAGAGACTGAGACCACCAATCGCGATTACCGTGAGCGGCTTCCGGTCGCGGTTATACTCAGAGTAGAGCAATTTCTCCTGAGAGCGGCTATTTACAACCGCTACCTTGACTGCATTTGCCACGTTATCCAGCTCTCCAACAACGTCGCGCCATTCCACGCCTGTATCGCCATACTCGCCCTGGAAATCATGGTGAAGCTGCGACATAAAGCTATCTTTGCGTGCTTCATTCCATGTCTTAGTGTAATTGTATCGTATAGCTTTGCGCAGATTATCAAGGTAATAATCAACGAGCATGCGAACCTGCTGCTGAATGCCCACGAATCGAGAGACATTGATGAGCATTGAGCAATGCTGTCCGGTCTGTCCGCGCAGATTGCGTACTGTCCGTGCGAGTACGAAGAGATTTATTGCGTGTTTTAGAGAGACAGGCAATTCATAAACGGGCGTGTCCTTTTTGTGATCAGCAGGCAACCATTTGTCGGCATCTTCAATAAGATTGATGAAATCCTCCTTTCCTTTATCATCAAGGAAGATTCGTTCATAACCAAAATAATTTGAAGGCGCGTCCAGACTGTAAATGAAATGCTCAGGAAAGAGATCATCACCGTGTTTGTCGGTATGCATCTCCGGATCAATAAAAATGTTTGCAAATGGGGTTGCTGTGTAGCCCACATAACATTTTTTGCGGAAAAGGTTCAGAATACGACGGATTTCACGGTTAATTCGTGTTGGGTCCAAATCAGGTTTGTTGGTGTTAATAGAGGCATTGTCAGCTTCATCATCGATCAGAAGCATGGGTATATCGGTAATCTGCTCGAAACCCTTTTGGGTGTTTAACTCCTTCAGCCATGTATACAGATGACTCAGAGTGCTGGCATTCTTTTTAATCACCAGAATGAATGTGTTCGTTACAGCGCTCAATCCAACACCAAAATTGCGCGAAGCAGATCGATTGAAATCGCTGTCGGCAGTGGTCACAGTAACAGGAACAGCTCGTGCCCGATCAATCAGACCCACCCCAATTGGCTGTTTCGTAACGCTGTCACGACCAATAAATCCCTGATCAACACGTTCCTGTGTCTGCCTGCGAAGCTCATTATGAATACCTGCAATGACAATAATGAATTTGTAGCCAGCGTCCGCAGCCTTATTTATCAGACCAACGTAGTTTGCCGTTTTTCCGGACTGAACGTGCCCGATCACCAGCCCTCGCCGCTCCCATTCACCTTCCTGAAGTGGATTGTGGAGCAGACCCAGAATTGTACTGGTTACGGAGTCGAGAGATTGCAAAACGAGTGGTGACCATCCTTCCCGCGTAAGGTGAATAGAATAGTCATTCCAGTAATCCCATTTAATATCTCTCACCCGATACCAGTCTTCATCATGACGAGTCGTATCATCTGTCAGTACAACACCCTTCCCCATCGTCGTTACAAAACGGGCTTCGAGAGACCTGATAAGGATTTCGAAATCAGCTTCCTGAAGCTCAAAGCCAAGACCCTGCAGAACGGGGCGAAATCTTTCTACGGTTGCAGAAATTACCCCTGTATCGATCATCTCACCCTGGGGCGCAATAGCCATCGTCAGTACATTTTCTGCGTGTCGTATCTGTTCAGGAGTTGCCATTACACCATATCCTCAATGATCTTCTGCGTGACTTCTCTGTACTGACTGTAGGGTGGAACCGCCAGGATAGCACTTGAGAGACGTGCTTTATCCAGTTTTCCCGATATGCGAAACAGTTCTGCAATCGCTTTAATGGCTTGCTGTAATATCTCCGGCGATATGTCCGGCTTCTCCTCAAATACCTGCGGGGTATTGGAATAATCCGCATAAATTGCTTCGACTGGAACAGCGTTTTCGATCCCGGTAAGGATGTGGTTGAAGGCACTCATAACCTGTGGATCCACCTTATCTGCGAGTGCCGTGAGCAGAGGATGCGCCCTGTTGATCCCGTATCGAGTTCCCTTTCTATCAGGGTATCGAATCCAGAGCGGTTTCTCCTGCTGTGCAAACAGACGTTCCCCTCGTCCTGTATGTACACGCCTGCTCTGTTCGGTGATCAGGTTGATGATATGACTCATTTTCTCCCTCACCTGAGGGGGAGGATGTGCCCGTGACTTCTTGATATCGATTGTCCAGTGCTCATCCAGGGCATTCGAAAAATCAATTCGCACACGTGCCAGTTTTGTTGCCTCCGTCTTTGCTGTCAACCTGAACCAGTCGCCCCATGCCATCAGCCTGCCGTTTCTGTAGACGTATGCCCCCTGATTGCTGATAAAGTCGCTCCGGGTACGATAGTAATCGTAGTCAGCCCTGGGGAGCTTGCTGTGATGAGGCAGGATGAACGGCTGAATGTGGACCTCTTCGCCATCAATGCGCACGATTTCCGCGGGAAGCATCTGAGTGGCCTTATGCGATGTGCAGAAAGGATCAAAGGGTTCAACGGAATGACCATTAACGAGGATCGTAATTTTACGCTTTTTGTACTCGCCACTCAGGTAACGATGATAAATCAGCGCGAGATGCTGCTCGACCTGCTCCATCCTTGTGTGGATGTCGATTTTGCCAGAGATATACTGCTGACTTTCAAGCAGTCGATCCAGTTTCTGCCAGAGTACACATGTGCCTCGCTTACCAAGCTGATCGAGAAGCGGCAAAGCCTGAATTTCATCAGCGGACAGCACCTGCACGACCCATTCATTCCGCTGCGAAATCAGATCCAGATCCCAGCGCACCGCAAAGGTCAAATTGTTCTTCCGACTGATTACGGTGAGTGAACGACACTGTGAGAAGGAAGCCGTTTTCAGTCCGAGACCAAAACGTCCCAGATCATCGGCATCACGTTTGCGTCTGGGATCGCGCGAGCCAGGACGCATTGCCTCCAGTGCTTCTACTTCAGTCATTCCAGAACCATCGTCAATAACGCCGAGACATGGGTGAGGTGTCTCGAATCCATCAAAACAGACACGAATCGTTTTTGCACCTGCGCTGATGCTGTTGTCGATGAGATCAGCAATCGCTGTTTCGAGAGAGTAACCAATATCCCGCATTGATTGGCTGAGCGATGCTGCATTTGGCGACAGAATAACTTCGTGCATGACTATTCTTTCTGCTTAATCTGCACAATCAGATGGGCAACTGTATTCTCCGCATCGTGCCTGAGTTCACATTCCCATACAACAAATACACGCCATCCAGCCTGTTTGAGCTGCTCGCTTTTGACGCGATCACGCTCAATCGTGCCAGAGAATTTTTTATCCCAGAAATCTGCTCGTGTTTTGGGGGTAGTACAGTAGCGACAGCCCTCATGCCGATGCCAGAAACATCCGTTGACAAAAACCACGGTTTTATACTTGGACAGAACAATATCGGGCTTTCCAGGAAGATCCGCTTTATGAATACGAAAGCGAAGTCCTGCCTGGTGGAGCAAGGAACGAACTTTGACTTCAGGTTTTGTATCTTTACCCCGAATGCGTGACATGTTGTAACTTCTGGTTTGAGGATCGTGAACATCTGTTGTCATTTACTCTATCCTTATCCTCTCCAGAACATCGAGTATGACCTCTGCGATCATCTTGGCTAAGAGTGGCGGCACTGCATTTCCAACCTGGTGATACTGAGCTGTTCGGTTGCCTTCAAACTTGTAGTTATCAGGAAATGTCTGAAGGCGTGCCGCCTCTCTGACAGTCAGACTACGACACTGTGCAGGATCATAATGGATGTAATAATGCCCATCTTTTGAAATATGCGATGTGATCGTTGTCGCATGTTTATCCGGAAGCTGAACACGAAAGCGATCTGCAAAATCATGTTTCGTTCCACCCTGATGCGCATTTTTATGGTCAGGCAAAAGTTCTTCAGGGAAGTCCCGCAGCTTGGGAGCTGTGTGCTTAACCTCTGCATATAGGGATGCAAAGAAATAACGGTGCAGATCACTTTGCATGTGAGAGCGCGACTCATGCGATAATAAAACGGTCAGACGATCATCCCACAACCAGTCCAATAGCGCAGTAGGTGGTGTATACTGCTTCGAGCTTTTTTCAAACTCCTGTTCTTTAAATGAAGAAAGGACTTTCTCCGCGATTGTAGTCAGTTCTGCCATCCCATTTTCCCTGCCCTCGGTAAACCATGACTGGTGGGTAACTTCCTCCAATGTCTGGATCCACCGCTTATCCGAATCAGCCAATCCTGATCCTGATATACTGCTGCGTAACTTTGGCAGATCGCCGATCATATCTTTTACAGTAGGATGCGCGTTCGACTTTTTTAGTATCCCAGGTTCAATGTCAATATTACTACGTATGCCTAGAATAAAGATGCGATGCCGTGCCTGAGGAATACCATATTCTTCAGCCTTCACGATAAAAACACTAGGATCGGCATCCAGACTCATGACACCGGACTGGGATAACGAATAAAGTCGATATTCAAGACCTGAGCTTTCATCTCCTACAGTTGATCCCGGTTTGCTCAGATCTCGCAAAATGTCATTTATAACGGGCCGACCTTGTATTTTTGAGGAAAGCAGCCCTCTTACGTTTTCCATAACGAACACAGGTGGCTTATGGTCAATAATGATCCTCAGATACTCTTTGTAGAGAAAATGTCGAGGATCATTCTCAAAATCAGGATTCCCTTTCATTCGAGATCGACCAACCTTTGAATATGCCTGGCAGGGCGGACCTCCAACAAGGGCCCATTTCTTATGCCCATTGAGGGCTTGGGTAATTCTGGTCTTTACATTTTCTTGAGGTTCTCCATCCTTACCGCCCAGAGTACAGCGCCAGGCAGTATATTCTGCATGTGATGCTTCTGCAGGATGACGCTTGTACAGCTCTTCAAGGCTGATCGCACCTTCAAGATACAAGTAATAATCATCCGGGACATTGCCTGGCATAAACCCTCTATAGAAATGACGTAACTTCAGGGTGCTACGTGCAGACTCGTCTTTTTCAATGGAAATAGCTGTTTTGAAGGCATAGGAATTAGGATTTCTGGGGTGACATAAGGATCCAAATCCTTCGCCCAGACCACCGGGGCCAGCAAACAAATCTATTACAGGATAGATCACGTTATTTTCCACTATTGGATTTCCTAAGGTTCTCAGTTTCATAATGAGAACACATGTTACATGTATAGAACCTCTGATCTCAATACCGTACTATAAAATCAGCTCTCCTCGACTTAGATGTTAAGCTATAACAATAATTTTCTCTTAAAAATGTCATAATCGATCTTATCATATCACCAACTTAGTTTGAGTAAATGTTCTCACGCTCTATGCTGAAGTTATGACTGTAAAATTTCTGGGCAAACCTGTGAAATTGACATAATAAACCTGGAATATTTCATCTTTCGGCCCTTGCTCCCCTGTCATACTGAGACGGGAGTCAATGGTTTGAGAGATGATCGATGTCAAGAAAAACGGTGCGACGCAGCATTGGTATGACGCAAGAAATGCGGGATCGTTTGGCCCAGTTGGTGAGCAAGCAGCCTCGCAATACCACAGAGGCCGATCTTATCCGTGAGGCCATTCGCCTGTATCTGGATGATCAGGAAGACCTCATCGGCAGCCGCAAACACTTCCAGAAATCGCTTCAAATGCGGATCGATCAGCTCGAAGCGGCGCTGTCCTTTCACCTCAACATCCTTCTCTATCTCATCATGGCTCTCAATCCAGAGCGTAAAGGCCAACATCTGACAGATGCTATCCTTGCGGCAAAACGGGGCAGTGAGACACTCATGATGCAGATCAAAGCGATGCGGGATCTGAAATGAGCAAGGCCATTATCGTGGCAGACTTTGCCTACAAAGGGCCGCAGCGCAAAGGGCGCGGCACGGGTCCACAGGCCCTCCGCGCGACGCTCAAATATTTCCAATTTCGCGATACAAAGAACAATCATTTGGCCCAGAGTCCTGAATATGAACGCTGGCATGATCATGGCCTCGGCGTCCATTATGGCGAGATCTTTGGCAACTGCAACGACCTGCAAAGCAAGCATGTGCTCGCCTGGACGTGGGTCATCTCACCTGCGCCAGATCTGATGGCTCTCGTGCCAGATGAGCTGCGGCGCGATCTTGTGTGCGATCTGACGGAGCGCATCGTGCATGACTATTACACCGAGCGCGGTTTCGATCTCCCAGAATTTTCTTACGTGCTGCACAGTCGTCTGGCGGAAGCACCCGAAGGCGAAGAGCCACTGGAGCAGCTGCATACGCATGTGATTCTGCCCGGCACAGCACCAAGCATTGCAGAGCGCCTGCCGGTTTACAACAACAAAGGGCATGATGCACTCTTCCGTGACATTTCCACGCGGCACTTTTCCGCTGCGCTGGATGAGGTGTTCGGCCCAGAGTGGCGGTTGCTGCGCGAAGACCCAGAGCCTGAGATTGAGCTGCCCAAGCCGCCCGTACTCTCCGATAACTTTGACGATTGGCTGACCCTGTAAGACCGAGAGGAACCCTATGTTTTACTGGCTGTTCACCGAAGGCCGGTTGCTGTTGAGCAGTTTTCTCGCGCCTTTGCTGTGTCTCACTGTCTTGTCTCCTCTCTTGCTGAGCGCGGTGTTAGGCGCAGGCATTCAGCGAACAAGCGACACTCATGAGACAGGTTGGAAACGTGGCGCAACACTTCTGACTCATATGCTCGTTTTACTGGGTGTCTCCACACTGTATCTTGTTCTGTTGGGCAGTATGGCCGTTCAAACCACTCGTGCCCGACAGACGGTCAGCCCTTTGATACAAGCGATGACAGGCGCACCCGCCAACATCAACACCATGCGCCTGTTTCTATTTGGCGTGATGCTTCTCTTTTTGAATGGGATGGTTGCTCTCGGTCTTCATCAGGGGATCAAAAATGGAGGATGGCTGCGAGAGCGTGTGGATCGTCTACGCAATCCGCAGGTCAAACGCGGAGCGCTTGGCTCATCCCACTTCTGTACCATCCGCGAATACAAACGCTTTCGCCGTGAGGATGCTGATGGTCTTACACTTCTTGGCGCGTTCTGGGGTGAGAATAAGCGGAGGCTCGATCTGGGGACAGGCCAGTTTGCGCTCAGCGGTGAAGATGCCGCGCGCGGTGTGTTGACTCTGGGTGGCCCTGGCTCTGGTAAGACACAGGGCATCATTCTGCCAGCGATTGCCGACCGCATGATGGCGGGACACTCATTGATTGTTGCTGATCCACAGGGTGAAATCACGGGACACATCCTGCAATATGCGACTGTGACACATCATCTCGTCGTGGTACATGATCCGACGAGCGCCATTGGCCCGCGCTACAACCTGGCCGAAGGCATCACGACTGTCTCCGATGCCCGCGCTATTGCGGATGTGCTCGTACCCTCAGCGGCAGGAGATAACAAATTCTGGACTGACAGCGCCGCAGCATTGCTGGCTGCATGTCTCATTCGTTTCCCCAATCTCGGCGACATCTATAATGCGATGAACGACCTCAAAGCGCTGGCAAAGTCGTTAGCCTCGAAAAAAGATGATGCTGCCCTCCTTGCGAACAGCTTCATTGCCTCAGTGGGGTCGGATGGCAAAGTCGCCTCGAATGTCGTGGCAACGCTGGCGACAGCGCTCACAGGGTGGGCTTCGACCGATGTGCGTGACAACACGAGTGCCTCGGATTTTGATGCTGAACTGGTTGTCTTACAGCCGACTGTTGTTGTGTTGACCTGTCCGGGCCGTATGCGGGCTGTCTATGCGTCCTATCTTGGCGCGACCCTACGCAAGCTCATGCTCGACCTCGATACGATTGGTGAGCGCAATAAAGGCCCGCTGCCTGTGCCTGTTGGCATCATCCTCGATGAGTTTCCGACATTGGGTAAGCTGGACAGCCTGGTGGCGGATGTCAATCTTGTGCGCAAGCGACGCATCAGCATCATGATTGGGGCCCAGACCAAAGGTCAGTTCCACATGATTTACGGCAGCGAAGGCACACAGGCGCTGTTTACAGGTCTGGCGACGCAGGTGATTTACGGTGGCTGCGATGCGGACACCGCCGACTTCTACAGCATGGCGAGCGGAACTGCCACGACTGACGCCAATCAGGATGATCCCAACAGCCATCTGCGCCAGAGACCCCTGCTGACTATCGATGAGGTGGTAACACCGCAGATTGGCAACTGCACGATCTTTGCCCGCTATGTCGAAGCTGGCTTTGCGACACAGATTGTCCTGAACGCACGCTTGACGCGCTTCTATGAGCGCGAAGATTGGGCCAAACGCCTCGCAAAGGTAAAAGAAGTACGACCACTTCTCCTGGAACGCGGAATATCCCTCACTTTGAAGCCACCTGCACCCATTTCAGATCCAATGGTTTCTTCAGCGCCAGCGTCAACGACCCCCAAAGTCGCACGTCCCACCACGGTCGATCTTGCCGCTCAAGGGCTCATGGCAAGAAACCTCGCTGAGACGGAGAAGAGAACCAATTACAGAACGCACATGGTCCTCGTCAATGACATGAAAGCGAAAGACAAGGAACGCCGATTAATGCAGAAAGAGGCGTGGAGATGACACTGACAAAGAACAAGATGATCCGCGAAATTGGCCGCCGCACACGCCTGAAAAATCGTGATGTGCAGTTGATGCTTGAGACTCTGATTGAGGTATGGACAGAAGAGTTAGTAAGTGGTGGAAGGGTTGAGTTAGAAAACTTTATGGTGTTAGAGTCCAAAGCAATCATTCACAAAAATAATCCGCGTCCACTAATCTCTATGCGCCGTATCACTTTGCGAGTCAGTAAACATGTGCGACACAAGCTCAATACCATGTAGTGTGAACTTGCAAGCTGAGGCGTTCGTTTTGAAAACGCCTCAACTTATGAATGGCTTCTACGAGTTGTCTTACTCAATCCACCGTAAAACGGCGTAAACACATCCTGAGACAAAACTTCCAACAATCAGAAGCACAGCAATCATCCACACTGTTTCTTGAATTGGACTCTCACTGTAAAGCTGCCGAAACTGCTCCAGTCCACTCAGCCCTCGCCATACAACATATGCAACGGGCAAACCAATTCCAACGGCAATCCCAGGCTTAGGATCTGCTCGACGTGCCATTATATGCTCCGCAAAATTCTCTAACGTTACCTGGAGCATATGATTATTGTTCAAGAGGATATAGGGCTTTTTGACACAGATTCAAAACGTCATCGCTTAAACTCAAGAGCGGTCTATTAAACGTAAAAGCCTGTCCATCCAGAATCGTGATAAATCGCTTCACTGTAATCGTCGGAATGGAGTGCTTAAGATAAGCCGCGACCGTCCTTGTTAAGGACTTCAGCATATGACGAATATCTGCGCCTTCTCTTTGGAGAGTTTTTAGAAAGCCACGTGCATCAAAGACGTAGTTACCTGATGTATTATCGTATCTTAGCAAATGCTGCTCTACGAGCTTGCCAAAACTCCGATATCGAGTTGATTCAGATGGGATGGTGTTTTCAAAATACCTGTTGACCTCCGAAATATGAATCTGATACTCGGCTGTAATTCCGCGTCCTCCTTTGAGTTTGCTAATGACTCCTCCCTTTTTAAGTCGTTTAAGTCCTGCTTTGGCCGCATCAGTCTCCAGAACGCTTCGCTCATAATAAGCACATATGTTGTCAATAGAGGTTGGTCGATGCATCCATTGCAGAAAAAATATGGCAATGAGAACTAAAGAGTCCGTTGCAAATGCGTCAATACGCCGTGAGCCCAACATTGAGAATTACCTCCATAAGTTATGCTTTAACGTTCCTTACAAGAATATGATTACGGTGCAAAATGATATAGTGGTTTTTGAATGAGTTTCCAATTTCATCATTCTAAATGTAAAAATTACCTTCATGACAGATAATTTATCTCACATGAAAGGCCCTCGATATTCTATATCAAGGGCCTGCATGAGTCTGCCTACTTTAAAATTCGATATCAGATTCTGGATATTGGACCTGATCCATAGCCGTTGTTGGATCTCCTTCCGCAGTGATACGCGCCTCCTGCTCGGCCTGAGCATTATAGAGATGCCAGTCACTTGGATCGCGTGTGAGCGTGAGATCGCCGCGTTGATAGGCTTTGAGATCCTCGCCTTCCAATGTCTTCCACTCGACGGGCAAGTTCTCTAATCGCGCGACCTCCTGGGCCAGATCAGGCCCCTCCATCAATCCCTGCACGAGATAGCCTTGAAAGTCCTGCTTGAACTCGTCCGCCGCATCTGTCGTCGCAAAGTGGGCCATCTCCAATAGTTGAAACGGCTCATCGACTCGCAACGCTGGATCTTGGGTGGCCTCACTGTCCTGGGGCACGTCGGGATAGACCATCATATGCAGCGCATGGCCCAACAGTTGTCCTTGTGGATCATTCACAAGCAGCGTTTCAAACTGCCAGTACGGAACAGGGTCCTCTCCAATGACCTGAACATCCCGCTCGTCCCCCTCCGTATTCCAGAAGGGATTGATTTCATTCTCCAACTGCTGCGCCAGAGTTTCGAAGCGATCCGGTGGGCCCTGCGTAAAGAGGCGGGGATCGGCGCGTCCGCCATCCAGATAGCCGTTCTCCATCGCGGTGAGTTCAGCCTGATGCATCATCGCTTCGAGGCCGCGATCATCATAGAGCTGCATCAAGTCGTCGCGCTTCTGTTCGGCCTCATCCGCATTGACATTGGGATCGTAGGTGTCCAGTGTCTGCGATTGAATCCCCAACGTGCCATCGGGTTCGCGCCAATACTTCTCGACCGCTAGTTCCACCGTCCAGGGGTCATCGGCTTGTACCACCACCGCATAATTGATGGTATTATCCAGCGGTTGGAGCAATTCCTGATCAAAGCCCTCGAAGGTGGCCTCAAACCACTCTGTTCCTTGTAGGGGAGCATTGGCCTGCTGTCGTTGCTCAGCTTCCTGCACGGTCTCCCGAACCATCGTGGGATAATCGCTGACGTCAATCTGTGGCACTTCTTCGGTATCGATGAAGGCCTCATTCTGTCCCGCTAACACTTGTATCCGCTCCTGTTCCAGCCGGGTTGTAAACGGATCGTCTGGCCCATAGGCAAAGAGACGTGGATCATCCCGGTCGGGATCGAGAAAGCCATTTGTCACTGAGACTTGTTCCGCAGACTGCATCGCCGGTTCCAGCCCCTCAGTCTGCTGAAGCATGGTCAGGCGTTCCGCGTGTTCATCGAGACTCTGACGCTGGTCAGGGTCCAGATCCAGCAGCAGCACATCGCGTCCAACCGTGCCGTCTTCGCGTGTCCATTCCTTACGGGCTTCCAGCGCCCAGGTGTCATCCCCGAAGAGACTCGTCTCGAAGCTGTAAGAGGGATCGGGATTATTCACGGATGCTCTTTCGATTCAGATGGACAGGGAAACTCGTGGGGCGAACTGCGCCCACCGGAACAAAATAGCCGTGACGGCTTGGCGCTGTGTGTTGGGCCAGGACCTGCCGCATCGCCTGACGAATGCTGGCGGGGCGATCCAGGCCATACAAATCGCAGAGCTGGGCCAGGGCCGTCTGATCTTCGGGCGAGAGACGCAGGGTGAAGCTGCGCGTTTTGGTGTCGCTCATAGCTCCATCTCCCAGGTGTTGGCCGTATAGTCGCCCAGATTGCGGGCGGCGTCCTGCTCCAACGTGAGACCCCGTTCGGTGTCCCAGAAGTCGCGCTGATCCGTTGCCAGAGCCATGCCTTCCGCAGCTTCAAAGCAGCG
>DAOTUR010000133.1:0-5089 GCA_034436915.1 Anaerolineae bacterium | reverse complement strand
ACTTAAGCAAATCACCCGTCGTCCGCCTCGCTTTTGTCCTGTCGTCAGGGGTTGAAAACCCCTGCCTTGCCTGTTGCGGGACTGAAAGTCCCGCTCAAACCATCTTTTTGGGCGTGTTTTGGCGGGGTTTTCAACCCCGCAACACGGGAGACAGTGACTTTCAGTCCCTGGCGCAAGGGATTTTGCCGCGTTCTTTAGCCCACAATGAGCATAAAATCCTTAAGTGTACATGGGGCGCGATGCATCGCGCCCCTACGTCAATCCCACCTCAAAATGGAATAGGATCGATAAAACCACGCCATTCTGTACACCTACTTGACTCTCCCGCTCGCCCTCAGCCCCAATCTACGGCTGTGTTGTAGCAGGCACACGCGCCTGAGCGGTGGCGGTGGCAATCGCCAAATCTTTGGCAGGTTTGAGAGCGCGAGGCAGCGCGTCGAGCGTGGCCTGGAACTGGATGGCATCGGCTGTCGAATGCGGCACGATCAGGGCCAGCGTGGGAGCGACCAGCGCATACTGGGTCGCATCGGTGCGGGCGTTCTCCGTCGCATACTCTTCCGCCGGAAAGCGAATCATTCCCTGAGTGATGCCCCATACACTGGCAATGAAGGCAATGCCAACAACCGTCAGCCCCACAATCAGCAACCGCCAACTGCGCGTAATGCGGTCTTCGCCAATTTCCATCCGTTTGAGCGCCCCAATCACACGCGCCGCATGATACCCGCGTGTGAGGTCAATCATTTTGGTCGATTGCAGTTCAGCGGGAATCGGTGTCCCCGCTTCAACCAGGACAGGCACAACGCGCTGTTTTTCAGCCAGCGCTGCTTGAACAGCAGATTTTATGCTGGCATCTTCAAATGTCCGCTTGGACAGTAAAACCAGCAAATAGGGGTGATCGAGGGTGAGACTGCTGGCCGAGACATCCTGCTGGATGCTGCTGGCAAGCGCCGCGTCTTGGTCGGCATAGGTGATTTTGAGCATACCATTACGATCCTTGTGTGGGTGTGGAAGAGGGAGCCGCCGTCGGCAGCGCGTTGAGCGCCTCGACAACGAATGGCAGTGCGTGATCCCCCGCCAGATCGACATGGCGCTGGTAGTTCAGACGAGCCGCTTCAATATCGCCGCGAGCCTGGGCCACCCCACCCAATCCGGCATAGGCATCGGCAAATGTCGGATCAAGCGTGAGAGACTGTTGGAAATCCAACTCAGCGCCATCAGTATCGTTTGTGAGAAGACGCGCAATGCCGCGTGTATAATACAGGCTTGCGTCGTTGGGGTGTAGGGTCACAGCGCGGTTAAAATTCACAATCGCCGCCTGATAATCACGCAAATTGGAATACACTGCCCCGCGTGTGACATATGCATCAGCATTGGTCGGGTCGAGCAGGATCGCTTGATCGAGGTCTTTCAAGGCCAGATCAAACTGCTGGACGTTGCGATAGACCTGCCCGCGATTGCTGTAGGCCGCCGCATACTGAGGG
This sequence comes from Anaerolineae bacterium, assembly GCA_034436915.1. Taxonomy (GTDB): domain Bacteria; phylum Chloroflexota; class Anaerolineae; order Aggregatilineales; family Phototrophicaceae; genus JALHOR01. Next base: position 3,608 of record DAOTUR010000133.1, on the reverse strand, counting down.
TCAATCTCAAGCGCCCGATTAAAATCTTTGAGGGCAGTGTCGTACTGCTGCTGCTGCGCGTACAACACGCCGCGATTGGTATAGACCGCCGCATCATTCGGCGCAATCTTGAGCGCCCGCTCATAATCGGACAGCGCCTGCGGATACTGCCTCAAGCCCAGATAGGCACTGCCACGCCCTAAATACAGATCCGCCGATTCATAGCCCAATGTCAGCGCACTGCCCCAATCGGCAATGGCCGAGTCGTATTCACGACGGGCGAGACGGGTCAACGCCCGATTAAAATACAGCAGTGGATTCTTGCTATCCAGATCAAGGCCCTGATTATAGGCCAGCATCGCCCCATCCGTATCGCCGCCGCGCAGCAGCACATTGCCCTGATACAGATAAAAATAATTTTCTCCTGTCACAGTACTGCTCGGCGGAAACAGCCGCTGTGCCTGATTGAAGGCCGTGATCGCCGCAACATCGTCATGGCGGGCATAGGCCAGCAGCCCTTGAAGATACGGCGCGAGATACAGGCCATCGTCGATGGGCACAACATCGATATCCAGCGGCAGCAGTGTCCGCGCCTTGTCCGTGCGCTCAGAGCGAATCCACAGCGTCAGGCTTTGGGCCGCTTCATCGCGCCAAACGACCACCGCGCCGTTGTAGACGCTGCTAAGGCGTTGAGCATCATCACGCAGGCGGATCGGCTCCTGCACGACGATGAACGGAATATTGCCCTGCGCCAGGCGCTGCGCGAGGTTGGGGATGCCGCTGGCCGCGATCAGACCAGGCTGCTCGGCTGAAAATGCCCCCTGCGGCGTGGGAGTGTTGGTGGGCAGCGGCGTCGGGGTAATCGTGGGCGTCAGAGTCGCCGTCGGCGTGAAGGTGGCCGATGGTGTCAGCGTGGGCGTGATGGTCGGCGTCAGCGTGGGCGCAGACGGGGCAAAGATTAAGCCTTTTTGGGCCGCCAACAGCAGCATCCCGCCCACCAGGATTCCGCCGCCAAAGGCCGCTGCCCAGCGCCAGGGAACAGTGCGGCGAATGGGCACAGCCGCAGGCATCTCAGGCGCAGCGGGAGCAGATGCAGCAGGCTCCCCTGTAGAGACAGCGGGTGCTGCAACTGGTGTCTCAACGGCAATCACAGACGGCAGAGAAATCACAGGCGCAGGGGCGGGCTGCAATGCGACAGGCGCAGGAACCGCCGCCCGAAACACTGTCGTCAGCGGCTCATCAACCTGTGGCGGCACAGCCTGACCAAAGTAGACGAGCCAGAGCAGATCAAACTGTTGTGCATCTTCATATTGCAGCGGCAGAATGGGAATGCCCGCGTTCACGGCATTCTGCCAATCGCGCTGCATTCCCGTATCTTCAAGGGCGGCGGTGCTCATCACCCACAGCAGCACTTCGCTGGAGGCAATTGCCGCCGCCCGCTCTGCGGCAGGTCGATCACTCAGCAGGATCAGATCAATATCCGGCGATTGCAGCGTTGAGAGAACATGAGATAAAAGCGGACGATCCGCCGCCATAAAGCTTAAACTCGCCCGCATAAGAAAGCGTTACTCCTTCACGCGCCAGAAGCGCAGCAAACCGTCATCCGCTGCCGAGAGGAGGCCGCGTCCATCCGCCTGAAATTCAACAGCCTGCACCGCGTCCTGGTGAGACAGAGTCGCAATGGCCTTCGGCATCTCAATATCCCACAACCGCACCGTCTGATCCTGGCTGGCGCTGGCGAGAAGCCGCCCGTTGGGACTGAAGACAATATCAGTGATCTTGCGTGTATGATCGGCGTATGTTTGCAAAAGTTCGCCCGATGAGACATCCCACACCTGCACGCGGCGGGCCTCGCCTCCAGCAGCGATCACAGTGGCATTCGGGCTGAACGCCAGCGCTGAAATTTCTTCCATCTTGCCTGTCTCCAGGGTGCGAATGAGCATAGTGTGCTCCACATCCCAGATTTGAATTTGCCCTTTGTCCAACCCCACTGCCAGCCAGCGTCCATCACGGCTGTACGTCAGCGATTGGCCGTAGCCCTCGCCAAGCGCAAGGGTGTGCATCAGACTGCCACCCATCACATCGTAGACGCGCACCTCTTTGTCCAGCACAATCGCAATCGCAGCGCTGTCCGGCGAGAAGGCCAATGCCGCAGGGCTGGCATTGTTCAGGCGCAGCGACTGTTCGACTGTTCCTGTGACGCCATCATAGAGCAGCAGATAGGTATCTGTGCCGACAGCGGCCCGCTCTCCATCGGCGCTGACCGCAATCGCCCATACGTAATCCGACCCAATATCAATCGAGTTATAGCCAACGGGTGTCGTCGTCAGATTGTAGAGGATGAGTTGATTGGCCGCCTTCTCCAGATAGAATGCGCCGTTGGCGGCAAACGTCTTGAGCTGCGACGCTTGACCTTTCAGGCTGTCTGCGACGGTGAGCTGTGCCGCATTCTCAAGGCCAATGCGCGGGGTCGCGGCGGCTGTCGAGGTCACAGGGGCGCTGCTGCTGGTCAGGGCCAGCGTGATCTCCCCGATTGATGATGGCGTATAAGCCGCAATCACCAGCGTATAATCGCCCGTCGTCTCGACAGCATAATGCAGGATATCCGCCTGATCTTTCCGCATCGAGGCATAAGCCAGCGGTGTCCCCGCCGCATCTTCCAGCAGCATGACCACATCCAATGTGGGCCGTATGAGCGTCGCTGTCAGATCGTCGCCTTCATTGGCGGTGAGAGACAGGTGGTACTGCTGGCCTTCGGCTTCAAAATGAATGCTGCGCTGCTGCCCAGCGGCAATCCCGCGCTCAACCGTGTCTTTTGCGACGGCCTTAAAGCCCGTTTGGATATCTATGAGGGCCTGTGTCAGATGGCCTTGCAGCGTCTCAAGCTGTGCCAGCGCGACATAGGCCGCCAGATAACGCGGCATAACAACCGTCGCCTGCTTAAAATCTGCGCGTGCCGCCTCATAATTCTCAAGCCGTTGGTAAGTCTGCCCGCGCTGATAATACGCCAGAGAGCAGGATTCGCACAATGTATCCAGATCAATCGCCTGGGTGTAATCCCCAAGTGCCGACGCATAATCCTTTGCGATCTGTTCCATCCGTCCGCGCTGAAGATACGCCATTGCCAGCGGCTCGTAGCCCAGGTTGATGGCATCGGTATAGGCCGCAATCGCCTTCGCCGTACTGCCGTCTTTCTCGTAGACGCCGCCCCACTCGTACTGCTTGGCTGCATCCAGCGCAGGGAGAATCTGGCCTGTGGTGACATAGCGAAACAGCGCAACAGCCCCGGCCAGAACAACAAGGATTTCAAGAATCGTGACCGCCCAGCGGCGTGGCTTTTGCTTTGGCTTTATATCTCTTTTGGGGAGCGTGGCATTAACAGGCATCGGATCGTCCTTAAGCATCTCAAGGTGTATGACGCATTGCGCCACTCTCTAGCATAGTCTCATCCTGTGCCTGTGACCCCCTCAAAACAGGGGGTCACGCCTTTACAGCACAAATTGGATGTCGATGTGACATACTCCCCACACCTAAAGGCGGGGGCATCTGCCGTAAACGCCGGAGGCTTGGCTTACGCCAAGACTTCCACCGACTGAGACAGTATGAGATGATGCCCCATCTCATAGACG
>DAOTUR010000132.1:0-9206 GCA_034436915.1 Anaerolineae bacterium | reverse complement strand
ACTTAAGCAAATCATCCGTCGTCCGCCTCGTTTTTGTCCTGTCGTCAGGGGTTGAAAACCCCTGCCTTGCCTTTTGCGGGACTGAAAGTCCCGCTCAAACCATCTTTTTGGGCGTGTTTCGGCGGGGTTGAAAACCCCGCAACACGGGAGACAGGGACTTTCAGTCCCTGGCGCAAGCGATTTTGCCGCGTCTTTGGCTCACAATGAGCACAAAAATCCTTAAGTTGCTGTATATGGGACACGGCCTGCCCTGTCCGCCGATGTGTACGCCTACTTGCTGCTGCTCTGATCGATGCTGGTTGTGCCGAATGTGCCAGATTGATAGGCCGCAGGCGGCAGAACCGTGCGCGTCATGGTGATGGCGTGCGTGTCTGCACTATCCGTCGCGGTCACATCCACACTGAGCGTGACGACATCGACCAGACAGAACGCCTCCTGTGTCGCCTCACAGTAGAACAGCGTCGAGGTGAACGTCACGGGCGCTGTCCCCGCCTGAAACGTGACCGGAAGATGCATTTCCGTACTGTCCACCGTGTAGCTGTCCTGGCTGAAGATCGCCAGATCGCCCTCGGCCTTTTTCACCTCAATCGTGGAGACCGCCAGCGGATTCAGCTTGAAGCCCCTGGGGATGGCATACGTCAGGACGATCTCGCCCGCGCCCGCCTGAACAGTGGCATCGGCCAGATGGAGCGTGTCGCCGCTGGCCGCATTGCCGCCAACCACCGTGACCGTCGTGCTGTCCTGCTGCAACATGCTGGGATTGGAGATTTGCAGCGTGCTCACCGTCTGCGTCACCAGATCAATGATGCGAACGGCGTGATTGTTGGTGTCCGCCACGTACAACTTGCCATCGAAATAGGCCAATCCGCCCGGCTCATCGAACTGCGCCACATTAACAGCCCCATCCCGATAGCCGCCTGTACCGCCCAGGCCCATCACGGTTGTCGTCTCAGAGGTGGTCGGATCATAGCGCTTGATCTTGTTATTGTAGGTATCAGCAAAATACAGGACGCCATGCTCATCACCCGTCACGCCCAGAGCGTGCTGCAAGCGGTTTGTGCCAAGAGCGCCATCCGTATCGCCAAAATCGAACAGATCGTTATCAGTTGTCCCGGCGATGACCTGCACCGATTTATCTCTGAGGTCAGCCGCCCGAATCGTGCTCGATTCGGCATCTGCGATATACAGCACACCTTCGTGAGTGAACAGGCCGCTCGGTTGGGCCAGCTCAGAACGATCAAAAGCACCGTTTTTCTGGCCTTCTGCGCCGCTGCCGACGACAGCCTGCATCGTGTTCGCGGTCAGATCAAGCTGCCACACCTGATGCATTCCGGCCATCGCAATGTAGAGGATGCCCGCATCATCAAACGCCACGTCCCAGGGGCTGCGCAGATCGAAGCCAAGCGGATCACTCACGACCATCTCAAACGGCATGAGGCCCTGGCCCATCGCGCCCGTGCCCACGACGGTTGTGACGAGCTGCGTCTTGAGATCAACAGCGCGAATGGCGTGATTGTTAGTGTCCGCCACATACAGCATCTCATTGTGCAGCGCCATGCCCTGCGGCGTATTGAACAGCGCGGTCTCAAAAGTGCCATCCTGCAAGCCCGCCTCCCCGCCGCCAATCACGTCCGTGACCGTGTTGGTCGCCAGATCGACAATGACAATGCGATTGTGATTGCTGTCGGCGATGAACAGGCGCTGCGTCAGCGGATCGACCATAACTTTGCCCGGAAAGAGCAGCAGATTGGCGGGTGAGGTGGACACGTTGATAAAACTGGGCAGCGCCACATGATCCATCACCTTTGTCCCCAGGCCGTTGTAATAGCGAATCATACCCTCGATATAGGTGTCAAATGCCTCGAAGGGGATTTCGCCGGATTGCAGCGCCACCATATTGCCGCGTGGATCAAGCACGGCAAACGTCGGCCACGCCCGCACGCCAAAGCTACTCCACACCACGAAGTCCTTGTCGTTAATCACCGGGTGATGGATGTTGTAACGGGCCACAATCTGGCGGATATTCTCGGTCTTGCCTTCTCCGGGGCCAAATTTGGCCGAATGCACGCCGATGATCACCACATCATTCGGATATTTATCTTCGATCTGCTTCAAGACGGGGATCATGTGGATGCAGTTGATGCAGCCATACGTCCAGAAATCGAGAATCACAATTTTGCCATGCAGCTCTGCCAGCGTGAGCGGACGATTGGTGTTGACCCACTCCACGCCTGCGGGAAATTCGGGGGCCGCGATCTGGCCTTCATACGTGCTTTTGTCGTCCTGTGCGCCCACAAGACTCACGCCGCCGATGATGAGCAAAAACAGCAGACTTAAACGCCATAAAAACCGCATACCTGCATCTCCATTTTTCCTGTTTCACTCGTCAGGATATGCTACGAATGCTACACAATACTAACGCTGACGGAAAAATCGTGTGTGAGAACGACCTCACATGATGCCATTTCAATTTGAGGCGGGATTGACGTAGGGGCGCGATGCATCGCGCCCTGATTGATTTGTAGGAGATTTGGCGGGGGCAGGATACATCCTGCCCCTACAAACCCGCGATTCTCGTGAGCAGGTAAATCATTACAGCGTGATATATGAGAATCAAAAATCGAGACCTGTGACAGTCTCGATTGTTATACAGCATTTATGAAAAATTAGCGTCCGGGCGGCGGTGGCAGATAGCCCAGGCCACCCGCAGGCGGCACAGCCACCAGATACAGCATACTCAGCGCCACGATCAGCAGCGGCAGGCCGAGCACCAGACGGAAGATCGGGTTGTCTGAGCGCAGATGCATATAGAACGCCACCACGAGCAGCGCTTTGGAAATCGCCAGCCCCAGCAGCGCGATCACCTTCACCAGTGTGCCATTTGGCCCCAGACTGCCCCCCAGGATCAGGCCGACCACCACCTCAATCAGGGTGAGCGCGGCCAGCGCCGCAAATACGACCGTATAGATGCCGCCGGGGACAGTGATGCTGCGGTTGATGATGGGCAGCATAACGGTGTCGCTGTTATGGTCATCGTGACCGTGCGTCACGGCGACGGCGGGCTGCACCGATGGCACGTCCGCTTCGGGGTGGCCTTCGTCGGTCAGGGTCTGCGATTCCTGGCGTGTCTCAGCCTGTCCGGGCGTCATGACCTTCTGGCTGTTCTCTTGATCTTGGATGTCCGCATTTTCAAGCTGCGGCGGATTGATGGTATCTTCGGGCACGATTGTATCTCCTGTAGAGAGGCTTAAATGAGATAAATGAGCGTGAACAGGATGATCCACACCACGTCGACAAAATGCCAGTACAGGCCGAAGACTTCGACGCCAACGGGATTGTCATCGTAGCGGCCTTTGTAGCCGCGCCACATCACCAGCAGGCCCCACAGCACACCGATGATGACATGAGCGCCGTGAAAGGCGGTGGGGGCATAGAAGCGTGCGCCAAAGTCGCCAAAGACACTTGAGGTCGCCCCCAGCGTAATTTCCAGGTGCGCGAGTTCACTGTACTCAAGATACTGGCCGATGATGAACACCGCGCCAAGCACGGACATCACGCCAAACCACTGCAAAAAGCCCTGGCGATTTTTGCGCTGAATCTCGCGCAAGCCCATCACCATCGCCCATGAGCTGGACAGCAGCAGGAAGGTGTTGATGGAGACCAGCACCAGCCCGGCTTCGGCATGGACAGCCCGCACATTATCGGGGTGATTGACGCGGAAAATCGCGTAGCCACCGATCAAAATTGAAAAAATGACGACTTCTGAGGCCAGATACAGCCACATCGCCAATTTCTGGTTGGCAATAGAGAGCTGTTTCTGCTTCTCATTCTCGTGTGTATGAACTATGACAACTGCTTGTGCCATCCGCGCCCTCCCTAAATATGAGCGATGCTATTTTTGACCAAAGAAGGCGGGCAGGCCGCGCTTCAATCCCCGCGCCATTCCCCCGGCCATCCGCCCAATCAGAGGCGTCCCGCGATGCCCCTGCTCCGACGGGCTTGATGGGGGTGTTATGGGCAGTGCCTTCACGCTCGCCACGCCCTGATTGAGCCTATAGAACAGCAGCCCAAGTCCACCCGCCGTGATCAGGAGTGAGAACATGGTAAACGCGATGAAGCCGAAGAACACCGCCAGCTTATCGGCCTGGAATGATCCCAAGCCAACGGGCAGATCAAATGAGGCATTCTGAGCATTGGCCGAGGCTGACGCCATCGGGTCGCTGGTGGTGTCCAGGCGCAGATTATTCGCCACCTGTGCAAACGCCATTAAGCCCAGGAAGACCACCAGCACCACCGTGCCAATTGTCCAGATTTGCCCGGTCAGGATGGTCAGCGGCTTCTTTTGCGCGGCCTCTTCATAGGGGTCAACGTGGTCATCATGCGACTCGACCACAGGCACAATTGCCATGCCATCGCTTTCCTGCGGGCCATGTGCATGTTCGCTCATGCGCGGGTCAAGGCCGCCCATACCCCAGATGAAAGCAAAGACCATGAAAAAGGGCGCAAGCACGAGCGTCACCGACGAATCGTAAGTGTAATTCTCTGCGCCAAGCTGCAACCACCGTACAAAAGAGACCGTTGCGGCTGCCACAAAAAACGCAAAGATGGTGGCAGGAATAGCCCGTTGAAGACCTGGTTTCATAAAATAGACCTCACCCTGTCATGTGCCGCCGATCTGCGGCGCTGTGTGAATAGACCTATTGTAGCCCATGCCCCCCGCCTACGGCTAGAGGTCTCACAGAGGCTTAAATCAGATACAAGACCACATAAAACATCAGCCATGCCACCATGACGAAATACCACAGGCGCACCGTCGCTTCGACCGTCCAGGTATTCTTTTCGTGATAACGCCCGACACGGCTAAAGCGATACACCTGCACCATCATGAGGCCGATCATCAGCGCGTGCAGGGCATGGTAGCCGATCATCAGGCGGTAGATCGAGACATAATTTGAGGCCGAGGTCAGACCCTCGATCTTGACGGTCACGAAGGCGAAGAACTGCTGCATCATGATCGCCAGGAACACGAAGCCCAGGCCAATCGACGCCAACCAGCGCTGTTGAAAGGTCGATACATCATTGGCTTTGATGGCGCTGAGGGCGCTGCGTGCAAAATACGTGCTCACCAGCAGTGCCAGCGTCGCCAGCGCCGGAGCCAGGAAGCCGGGCTTCTGTTCGGGCGTGGGCCGCCAGCCCTCGTTAAAGCCAAGCTGCCAGTAGACGATAATCAGGGCCACAAACACCATAATCCACGAGATCTGGAAGACGGTAATGCCCAACTTGTTGTTCTTGAGACGCATTGCGGCCTCGCGCTCGGCCCGCAGGCGGCGCTTCTCTTCCGCATTGAGAGACATGGTGGGCTGCATGGAATCGTGTCGTTTCTCTATGGGAGGATGTTTCGTCCTGCAAAACGCTTATCGGCAGAACACGGTCTGTCATGTTGATGTAGGGGCGACCTATAGGTCGCCCGACAAAATCGCAAAACACGTTGGGCAGGGCGACCCATGGGCCGCCCCTACATTTTCCTCGCCCCGTGAGGGAATTAATCCCCGGTTGCGCCCGACGGCAGAATGCGGATGGCTCCACTGCGTGGCGTATCGGTCACAGGGACGCCGTAGGTGCGATCCAGCGCATCCAGATAGGCGGCGGATTCGTCCGTGCCATAGCCATACGGGTCTTCAAACGGCACCGGATCGACATCAAAGTTCCAGGCGGGCGGCGGCGAGGAGGTCGCCCATTCCAGCGTGAGCGCCCGCCAGGGATTGGCCCCGGCCACGCGGCCACGCACAAGGCTGTACAGCACATTCACGACGAAAATCAGCGTTGAGATGCCCAACACAAAGCCGCCAATGCTGACGACGACATTCAACGGTTGCAAATAGGGTTCGTAGACCGCCACGCGGCGCGGCATCCCCATCATGCCGAGGATGTGCATCGGCCAGAATGTCACCAGAAAGCCAAAGTACGACGTGAAGAAGTGGATACGGCCCCAGGGTTCATTGAGCATACGGCCCGTCATCTTGGGGAACCAGTGATAGAAGCCCGCATACACCGCGAACACGCTGCCGCCGAACAGCACGAAATGGAAGTGCGCGACGACGAAGTAGGTATCATGCACCTGATAATCGAACGGGATTGCGCCGAGCATGACGCCTGTGATGCCGCCGATCACGAACAGCGACAGGAAGCCCAGAGCAAACAGCATCGCGCTGGTGAAGCGGATTTTGCCGCCCCAGATCGTGCCAATCCAGCCGAAAACTTTAATGCCCGTCGGCACAGCAATGATCATGGTCGTGATCATGAAGGGCAGACGCAGGCCCGGCTGCAAGCTGACGAACATGTGATGCGCCCAGACGGTGAAGCCGATGAGAGCAATCGCCATGCTGGACAGCGCAATCATGCGATAGCCGAAGATCGGCTTGCGGCTGTGGACGGACAGGACTTCCGACAGGATGCCCATGCCCGGCAGCACCATGATATACACGGCGGGATGACTGTAGAACCAGAAGATATTCTGCCACAGCAGCACATCGCCGCCGCGTGCCGGGTTAAAGAAGCCTGTGCCACCGACGCGATCCAGCAGTTGCAGCGTGAGCGCCCCGGCCAGGAACGGCGTCGCCATGACGACGATGATGCTCGTGGCGAGGATCGCCCAGCAGAACAGCGGCATCCGCCACATGGTCATGCCTTCGGGCCGCATGTTGAGGATGGTCACGATGAAGTTGATGCCGCCCAGAATTGATGATGCGCCCAACAGATGTAGCGCCATCGCCCACATCGTCTGTCCATCGCCACTGAACAGCGTGCTCAAGGGCGGATAGCTCGTCCAGCCCGCCTGTGCCTGACCAGAGAAGTAGCCGAGCAGCAGCAGCAGGCCCGCCGGGGGGATCATCCAGAAGGCAAAGGCATTCAACCAGGGGAAGGCCATATCCTTGACGCCCAATTGCAGCGGAATCAGATAATTGCCAAAGCCTGCAAACACAGGCACGATCCACAGGAACAGCATGATCGTCCCGTGAATGCTGAACAGACTGTTATAAGCGGCCCCATCTTTCATCACATCCAGCGTGGGTGTAAGCAGTTCAGCGCGGATCAGCAAGGCAAGGAAGCCGCCGATCAGGAAGAACGTGAAGGCCGTCACCATGTACTGAATACCAATAATCTTATGATCGACTGTCCAGCGCAGAAAGTCACCCACAGCGGGCAAACGATGCTGCGTCTGGTTGGATTGCCCTAAGGGAACGGAAATCGTCGCCATACGAACTTATCCTCTTTCAAACACGGTTTATGACAGATGAATGATACAGAACCTGAGTTTTGCATAGGTTTTCTAGCATGTTACCCTCACCTCAACCCCTCTCCCACAAGGGGTCAAGATAATCGGCTCTTCCTGTGAGAGACTTAAGGCTTGGTCAGCTCTATGTTGTAGGTCTGCAGTTGATCCATTGTGGCTTTCATATCCATCGGCAGATTGTTATCGCCAAATTCCAGACCGCAGGTCGTATCCGAGGCTTTCCCGGAGGAGGTTTGCGTGCAGAGATAGGCCACAATGCCCACCAGATGATCATCCGGCATATAAGATGGGGCCGCAGGATCGATATTCTGGAACTGATTCATGTTGACCGACCAACCGCCCGGAACAATATAATCCAGCGAGTAGCGAATTGAGTGCATGATATACATCGCACCGCTCTCATCGCCCAGACCCGACGACTGCATACGACGGCCCGCACGGTCAGCAATTCCATCCAGATTTGGCCCGGTGATGCCGTTCCAACCCAGGCTGCTCAGATTGTGGCAGCTTGCACAGGGATACGCACCAGAGCGCAGCACCTGCTCACCGAGGAGCACAGGATCATCCGGCGGGTTGATCAGGCTTTGCACCTGGGCGTTGTACCACGCCAGAAATGACGCTTCATTCTCATGGACGACGATTTTAGTGTACATCTCGCCATGACCGCCGCCGCATAATTCCGTACAGGCAATTTGATACTCATTGAAGCGGTTGGCGATGCTGTCATCATGGGCCTGATCCGCTGGAATATCAATCATCGTGCCAAGCGGTTTGTCTTCGCTGAATTGGTAGGCATGTTGATAGCCCAGGCTCGTATTGATCGGCGTAAAGCGGATTTCCGTCGTCTTGCCCGGCATCACATCCTGCTTGATCCGCATGGTCGGCACCCAGAACGAATGAATCACATCCACCGCATTCATTTGCAGATAGACATTTTGATTCTCGTAGGTGTGCAGTTCCGGTGCCACGAGCGTAATCGGGTTGCCCTTCGCATCGTTGACGCCTGTGCTGTACAGAAATGACCATTTAAAGCGTTGGGCCAGGACATGAACATCGACAGGCTGACCATTAATAAAATTCTCATTGGGGCGCGGATCGGTATTGCCCTTCCAGACCACCACGCTCAACCCCGACAGCAAGACCACCACCACCGCCGGAATAATTGTCCAGACGATTTCCAGCGTGGGGTTGCCATGAATATTCGGGCCATCTGAGGTGTCATTTGGCTGTGCGCGGAAGCGAATGACCGAATACAGCAGCAAGCCCTGGACGAGAAAGAAGACAATTCCGCCAATGCCCAGCAGCAGATAAAACAGGCTGTCGGTACTCTGGGCCTGCGTTGATGCCTGGGTGGGAAGGACAGGAATAATACGACTTGACGCCAGATAGTAAACGGTGAACGCCCCCACAAGAACAAACACCACAAAGGCCATAATCAAGCCCATGCTCGGTATGATGGAAGGACGTGACGGGCCGTGATTCTGAGGAACATCCATAGAAGCCTACCTTACTACACGGTGGATGAGGCTGATTTGTACAATTTTACACAAACTTTGCAGGTTATTATAGTACCAAACCCGTTTCCATTCCACAAGAATTCGGTGTTCGCAGGACGATTGCATCTTAGTAATCATTCACCTATACATGCGACAAAGGCCGTTGTAGGGGCGCGATATATCGCGCCCTGATTGATTTGTAGGGGATTCAACGTGGGCAGGATGTATCCTGCCCCTACAAACCTAAAATTCGCATGAAGAGGTGAATGATTACCGAAAAAGCGCCTTATATCCCCATGCCTTCAGGCATGGGGATATAAGGCGTAGGAGCACAAACCACTTTTTCTGATAGACTCGTCTATGAGATGGGGCATCATCTCATACTGTCTCAGTCGGTGGAAGTCTTGGCGTAAGCC
>DAOTUR010000131.1:0-7272 GCA_034436915.1 Anaerolineae bacterium | reverse complement strand
AGATGGTGCGGCCCGATCCAGTCCAGCCCCGTCGTGTGCTGCCTGAAAATATTCATATCGCCTTTCACAGCCAGCGTCTTACACCAACCCAAGCCTTGAAAGAGTTGGTTCACAGTGTTCAAGTGGCGGCACGTCAGCGTGGTCAGCCCTTTCAGAATGTGCTGGAACTTCTGCCCAATGCCGATGATGAGCGAGAGGATGAAGTTGAAGTAAAGCTCTCCCCTGAAGAGCAACTGCTGCGCGACCTTGTCAATCTCGCTGTGACCATCCGCGATGATGGGCAGGTCAACCCGCTGACGGTGGTGGATGTCTCCCAAGGTGTCACACGGCTGTTTCGGATCGAGACAGGCGAGCGGCGCTACTGGGCGACTTGGCTCCTGCGCGATTTCATGCCGCACTATACGGGTGATGGCATGATCCCCTGCCTTATCATTCCAGCTGAGAAAGCCTCGGTGTTCCGTCAGGCCAAGGAAAACACGGCACGATCAGGCCTCTCGGCTATTGCGATGGCTCGGCAACTTGCTCTGCTTTTGTTAACTGTCCATGGATATGAGCTTCCTGATACAGCTGTGACGAATGACTTTTACCGTCAGGCACTTGACCTCGATTTGCGCAGCAAGCGTGAATTTACAGATGTGATACTGAGCGCTATGGGGGGTATCGATAAACGGCGTTTTCATCAATACAAAAACTTGCTCAAGCTTTCTGATGAAGCGATGGAGTTGGCTGATCGTCACGATATTGATGAGAAGAAGCTGCGCTATGTGGTTGCCTTATCAGCAGAGTTTCATGATGAAATCGTTCGTCAGATTATCAATATGAATCTAACGAGTAAACAAGTCAAAGAGATCTGCGAAGGCGATGAGGAGGACCATCAGTCAGACGAACGAGAGCAACTTCCCTCTCAAGCCCTCAAATTCGCTCGTATTGTTCAAGCGTCAAATAAAACAAAGCCCGAAGACTTAGCGCAAGCATTGCTCAGGCAAGAAGGGGATACGAGCCTTGCTCGCGCTCGGTTACATGCGATCAGTAAGCTGTTGGTAGAGGTGGAGCACTACCTGACTGAATAAAAGGTCTACCCAGGTAGACCTTTTGAAGGATATGAGATGACACAAACACGCGCTCCACCTGAGAAATGAAAAACCCACCGACGTAGAGCAGGTGGGGAGGGGTTTGTGATAGATGTGACCTCGACACTCACACTCTATCACAGCTCCTTCTCCCTGGCAACTTCATCCAAATTTTCTGTCGTGTTCGGTAGACACGACCTTTATTCAATGTTGCTTGTAGGAGATTTGTGAGATGAGCATTGATCTGGAAGACATCCGTTCGCGCAGTGTCATCGAAACCATTGTGGGAGAGACCTTCCCCCTTCGTAAATCGGGTTCCCGCTTTGTGAGCATTGAACATGACAGCCTTGTCGTTGTCCCGAATACCGGGATGTACTTCTGGAATTCCAAAGGCGAGCATGGCGATGTCTTTGATTTTGTGGGACGGCATGTACTGTCTTTAGGAGTCTGGAACAATCGCGATAGCGCCCAGTTCACTGAAGCCCTGCGCTATCTGGCTCATCGCGCAGGAGTCACGCTTGAAGCAAACGCCTCTTTCAAGAAATCGCCCGCTTATGGTGAGCGTCAGCTTGCTGAGCGTTTGCACGAGTTATTGATGAACAATGCCCTTGCCCTCACATATGTGATGAAAGCGCGTGGTTGGAATACCACCACCGTTCGCTCGGCACGTCTCGGCTATATGCCGCAGGATAAACGGTCTCTTCTCAAAGATCTCACACTGTCCGAGAGCTGGCATGCCGCGATTGAGAAGTTTCCTGCGGGCATGATTGTCTATACCCATCTCGTGCGCGGACGATTGATGTACCTGAGCGGACGCTCCATCGAAGGCAAACAGCACTACAATGTTCCGCGCGAAATCCTGGGCGAACGCCAACCCTACTATAATTATCTCTACAGTCCACAGGCCGAGCAGGTGGTCATCGTGGAAGGACAAGCGGATGCGATCACGTTTGCGGAGTGGGGCCTCCCTGCTGTTGCGATTGGGGGCATGACTGCTTCCGATGAGCTGCTAAAGAGTCTGCGCCAGCACAAACGCCTGTTTGTCTCACTGGACAACACGTCCGAGGCAAGCACAAAAAGTCGCGAGATGGCGATTGGGTTGCGTGGTGAAACCTACTTACCACAACTCCCGCATGCGGTGAAAGATGCCAATGACTGGTTGGCGAAGTATGGGGCGAATACCGCCGATGCAGCCGCGATGCTGAATCGAGCCCAACCCTGGCTGGATGTTGAGGTGCAGCAGGCCACACGTTTGGAGGGAATTGCTCGTCAGGATGCCATTCGTCAATTGTTTACCTATGCCCAATCGCTCGACAGCTACGGCCTCGCTGCGTTTAAAACGGCCATGGAAGAGCTGGATATCAAAGGACGGACTTTTGGTGATCTGCTCAAAGCCACCGAAACATCAGAGACTCACAGCGAGAGGGACTCAGACGACTCTATGCCCGAAGTCTTGAGCGACAGTATCCCGATCCTTTCACCAGCCCTCGGCTTTCAGCGCGATGTCGCGATGGTGACCGTCTCCATCATGGAACGGCTCAAAGGCAATCGGCTTAACATTCAGCCGTATCTGGTGACCAGCACCCGTGAACTGCGGCGTTTGACCGATGAGCAGATCATCACTCTCAATGGGCAGGAGGTCGCGCTCAAAGTTATTCCCGAAGGCTCAGAATTTTTGATGCGTTGGCGTCACAGTGACATCAAACGCTTTCTGGAGGGGGAAACCGTTCATCCGGGCGACGTCTTTAAGGCGATTCATCAACTCTTTACCACCTATGTCGATTTTCGATCCGAGGTCGAGAGTCGCATTCTCACATTGTGGGTTATCGGGACGTACTTCTACACGATGTTCCCAGCCTATCCCTATCTGGCGCTGAATGGGCCAAAGAACAGCGGAAAAAGTACCGTTTTGCGTCTCTTGCAACCATTGGCCTTCAATATGATCACGACCTCCGATCCGACGGGGCCTGCCATGTTTCGCCTGATTCATCAGACAGGCTGCACCGTCGGCATTGATGAAGCCGAGCGCTATCACAATCCTAAAGATCCGGCCATGATGCAGATCAAGCAGTTGCTCAACAGCGGCTACAAGCATGGCATGCCGGCCATTCGTCTTATCGGTGAGAATATGAAACCTCAGACCTTTGATGTCTATTCGCCTAAGGTCATGGCCGCCATCATGGGGTTGGAAGATGTGCTGGCGAGTCGCTGTATCGCAATCCCCATGCGCCGTACCGATAAAAAGATGCCGAGTTTTGCATCAAACTTTGATGGCGCTGTGCTGCGGCATCAGTTGTACAGCCTAACATTGACGCATTTTCAGCCGATTTATACCAACTACTTCACACGGCCTGACTTACACAAGCTCCACAACCGCTCAAGTGAGTTATGGTCTCCACTGGTTGCATTGGCCGCCTTCTTCGAAGAGCAGGGCGGGATTTCGCACCTTCTCTCTGCCATCTCGGATGCTGCCTCGTGGGATGATGAGATAAGTGAAGGACAATCTCTGAGCGAACGTGAAGAAGCCGTGCTGCAAGCCCTGGAATTTATGACGCGCCATACCACACAACTCGTCTGGGTGAAATCTGGTGTGCTGCGGGACAAGGTAATGACCTTGATGGGACAGGCGACAGACAAGCAGGGCGATGCCCAGTGGATTGGGCACATCTTGAAGCGATTGCATTTGATTGATGAAGCCCGTCGCAAACGCCAAACAGATGGCATCGTGTATGGTGTCAATCCAGAGGATGTGATCGACATGATGCGGCGCTATGGTGTGGTTGCCATTTTCTCCGAAGGTGAGAAAAACCCTTCATAACCGTTCATACCCTACATACTGAACGTGCTTGTTATGAACGGTATGTAGGGTAATGTAGGGTTTTTATGCGCCCAAGCTCTGATTATCATGATGACACTAGAAAACTCATCTGTATCAAGATAGGCCATACATTGAGTATTAAGACGAGTTGTTTTGACTATAAAATGTAGCCGGAGTAAGGGTAGAGGACTCGTACAGGAATATCCGTTTTATTGCCTCATCTGCGGCAACTTGAGAGCAAAACGCACAATTGCACCTCAATCATCGTGTTCACTCGCGATCGCCGTCACCACGCAGTCCACAACAAATCGCGTCAGAGTGCAGCCATCGTTCTTGATCTGACGCACAGTGATTTCCGCATACCTAATGAGATACCCGAGTGCCCTCTGTGTCAGATGGCGTTGTTTGCGTCGCGCACCCACTGCCCGAAGGATCGAATCGAATTCATCGTGATGTGTCCGCAGACTCACTAATTATCGGTTTTGTATCGGTTGATGCCGTGCCGCTGACCTCGATGTGCATTACTGTAGAGAGGGAGCACTCTGTTGATGTCTCCCTTTACGCCATGCATGACAACCACATGGGCCTATCACCATTGAATCGACTGGGATATGTCTGACAGTTAAGCAGATTTATTTTATAGGGATCTAAGATGAGATACAAACTCTGCGTGATGATTATTCTTTCCTTGGCACCCTTTACAGCGTTCAAACCATGGCCCGCGCCCAAACGAACAATGTCTTTGTCATTACAACCACCACGAATAAGGATGATCCATCACATATCGGAACCAGCTTGCGCGAGGTCGTTAAGACCATTAATAGTCTGGCGGCTGTTACGGCATCTAATCATCAACTCCCATAACCTATACCTGGGACTTTGGCGATGACACAAGCACCGACATCAATCCCACATATATACATAGTCTCGCTGTCTCCTATACAGTGATCCTTACCGTGACTAGCCTTGCGGGACAGATGAATTCCGAAATGTTGATCACCGTCACTTCATCTGACAGCCATGAGTAACAACAAGACACATCACAAAGAGGGCTCTAAGGATCATTGGTCAAGAGATGGTCATTCGGCCTAAGTCATTAAGATTTCAGGCATGATCCATGTACGGGACAAACAAAGTATCGTCCCATG
The DNA here is from genome assembly GCA_034436915.1 of Anaerolineae bacterium. GTDB lineage: Bacteria > Chloroflexota > Anaerolineae > Aggregatilineales > Phototrophicaceae > JALHOR01. Next base: position 2,236 of record DAOTUR010000131.1, on the reverse strand, counting down.
AACTTGAAGCTTGGTGTGAAGTCCATCTTAGAAGCCGTTTGATAATGCGGAACGTAACAGAGTTTTCCGTAGGAACGCCATATATTGCGCCCCTTCAAAAGACCAAATAGGGTTTTACGAGCAAGACAATTGCTCAAAAACAGCATGATTAACTCTGTTTAGACATTACAAACTCCATTATCAAACGGCTTCTTAGTCATATTGTTGAATATCATTCATTATCTTGTTAGTATAAAATACTAGTTAGCGGGATGATTTATGACGATTGTTCAGCGTGTTTTCCTCAGCTCCACTTCGCGAGATCTTCTGATGCATCGCGAAAAAGCCCGCGATATCATTCTTCGCTTGGGTGGTTTTCCGATCATCATGGAGTCCTTCAACTCTACAGCTGCGAACGCCCTGCAACTGTGTTACGACAAGGTGCAAGAAGCTGATCTATTCATTGGTCTCTATGCCCATCGGTATGGCTACGCCCCTGATATCGATCTTCAGTATCGAACGGCATCAGGCGTTGTTATGACGGGCGATGGGCACACGGGCATTACAGAACTCGAATATCAATGGGCGATTGAGCGCGGCGTGCCCATCCTGCTTTTCGTCATCAGCGATAAAGACGCAGGCGGGCAGCCTCTTGTCTGGCCTGTTGACCAGATCGAAGATGAACCCGGCAAAACGCGCCTACAACAGTTTAAACAGCGGGTGATGAAAAACCATGTCATCAGTTTTTTCCACTCACCCGATCATCTGGCTTCTCAGGTCGCGACAGCCCTGGCACCTCTCCTGCGGTATCAAAGTCTAAAAGGCTATGAACTGCGCGAACTCCTGGGGGAGGGCAATTTTGGCCGTGTTTACCGTGCGCAGCAGCCGTTTGTTCATCGCGATGTCGCCCTCAAGGTCATCAAACCGGAAAAGGCCAATGAACCGGACTTCATCCGCAGCTTTGAAAGCGAGGCGCAACTCGTCGCCCGCCTGGAACACCCATATATCGTGCCCCTGTTCGATTACTGGCGCGATGGAACCGGCGCGTATCTGGCCATGCGCTATATGCGCGCTGGCAGTCTGACGAGACGCATCACGGGCAAACCCCTGCCCATTGATGATGTCGTGCGCTGGATGGATCAGATCGGTAACGCACTGGCCTTTGCGCATCGGCAGGGCGTGATTCATCGCGATTTGAAACCGGATAATATTTTGTTGGATATGGAGGACAATGCGTTTCTCGCTGACTTCGGCATCGCGCGGGCCATTGGACGCGCCCAGACCGATGATGTGATCTCAGGGACCATTGCCTATATTGCGCCTGATCAACTGCAAGGCCAGCCGCCTCTGCCGCGCTCTGATATTTATAGCCTAGGCGTGATTCTGTATGAATTATTGGCGGGCGTTCACCCCTTCGCGGGATATACTCCCTCGCAGCTGATCATGGCGCACCTGCATGATCCTCTGCCCAATATCCAGGATAAAAGGCCCGAGCTTCCGTTTGAAGTTGACGAAGTCATCCAGACAGCCACAGCGAAAGATCCTGCGTCCCGCTATGGCGATGCGCGTGAGGTGGCGGCAGCCCTGCGTATGGCGCTGCATCACAATGCGTCTTTCTCGCTTCCACCGATCAGCCAGGATCTGGAGACCCTGAAGAAGGATGAGGCCGATCTGATCAATCCATATAAAGGTCTGCGCGCCTTTCAGGAAGCTGACGCGAATGACTTCTTTGGTCGAGACGCACTCACCCATCAACTCCTGGGGCGTCTGCGCGAAGCCTTACCCGATGCACGCCTGTTAGCTGTTGTCGGGCCAAGTGGCAGCGGTAAATCCAGCGTGGTGAAAGCAGGACTGCTGCCTGCTCTGCGGCGCGGCGAACTGACCAACTCTGAGAAATGGTTCGTCACTGAGATGTTCCCCAGCGTGCGCCCCTTTGAAGAGTTGGAAGCGGCGCTGCTGCGCGTGGCGATCAATCCACCTGCCAGCCTGCTGGAACAGTTGAAGAGTGATGAGCGCGGTTTGGCGCGGGCCCTCAAACGTCTTCTGCCACCTGATGAGACGGAACTGCTGCTGGTCATCGATCAGTTTGAAGAATTGTTTACGCTGGCCCCGGACGAGACTGAGCGCGTTCTTTTCCTTGACAGCCTGCTCAGTGCAATGGCCGATCCACACCCGCGCCTGCGCGTTGTGCTCACGCTGCGTGCCGATTTCTACGACAAACCCTTTTTCTATCTCAACTTCGCCACACTGCTTAAGA
>DAOTUR010000130.1:0-12588 GCA_034436915.1 Anaerolineae bacterium | reverse complement strand
ATTCGGAAGCTCGATTTCTGATCGCCAAGAGTTCTTAATGGGCTAAAGCGTCTTTGTAGGGGCGCGATATATCGCGCCCCTACGACAATCCCACCTTAAATTTATGACTTGCACCACTGATTATGTAGGGTAGCGTGTTTGTGTCAAAAGGTGATGAAGGCATGACCGCAAATATGCTGATTTGATTCGGGCCGAGATCGCAAGCTGGAATCTGGAGGATCACGGCACGCGCTACACGGGGGGGCTGGCAAGCCAATTTTTGCGGGATTGGAACAAGAGCCAGGAGATTAGCTGTCATCATCGCGGCGGCGAGACAGCCACTGCGACAGCACCAGCGCACACAGCGCCAGCACGACAAGAATCAGCCCCGTCCAGATCGCCGCATCAATATCACGCTCAATCACGTTGTAGATCAGCAGCGGCATCGTCTGGGTGCGGCCCTGCAAGCTGCCCGCAAACAGAATCGTCGCGCCAAATTCGCCCAACGCCCGCGCCCAACACAAGATCAGCCCGGCGACCAGCGGACGAAATGACAGCGGCAGCGTGACCGACCAGAACAGACTCCATCCGCCGGCCCCATCCACGCGGGCGGCATCTTCCACCTCGCGTGAGACCGCCTGAAATCCGACGGCGGCTGAACGAATATAGAAGGGGGCGGCGACGAACGTTTGCGCCATGATGACCGCTACCAGCGTGAAGGGCAGATTGACCCCGATTTGCGAGAGCACAGGCCCCAGCGCGCCGCGCCGCCCAAACGTAATCAGCAGCGCCAGCCCCGCCACCGCCGGGGGCAGCACAATCGGCAGTTCGACCAGCACACTGACGAGCCACTTGAAGGGAAATTTGTGGCGTGCCAGCCCATACGCCAGCGGCGTGCCAAACAGAATCGTCACAATCAGCGTGGCCCCTGTCGAGAGAAGGCTGAGAATAACAGCGCTCAGAAGTCCGGCTTCGGGCATTGTCTCCCAGGCGCGATTTTGCACGCTGCGCCCCACCAGCGCCCCAATCGGCAGCACCAGAAATATCACAGCGATCAGCGCCAATGCGATGATGACAAGAGACGACAAAGAAAACCGTCTCTCAGAGAGGGACGGTGCTGCATCGTGTTTACGCTTATTATGAGCATCCATCGGTTTTTCTTGCTTATTCACAGGGCCATTCCGCAGCGGCCCCTCTCTGCCTGCGCTGATCATGGCCCAAAATTCTTAAATTCTAGGGTGCATCATGCCATCCCACTCGTGCCACATATCCATATCAAGGGCGCAGCACGCTGGTCGGTGTAGGGGCGCGATGTATCGCGCCCACGCCAAATTCCCTACAAATCACCAGGGCACGATCCATCGTGCCCCTACAAACCCACGATTCTCATGGATAGGTGAATGATTACCACCAACACGATTTTACGGATCACAATGGTTCACCACGCGATTATGCACACCGACCAGCACGCTACGATTGTTGGTTTCGTCGATACGAAAAAACCTATCTCTGCCGCTATTCCCCAACACGCGGTGCATCGCGCAGGCTGATATTGACGACGCCGCCGACGTAGCGCCCGCCATGACCATCCCCTGGCACGACCAGACGCAGCGGCCCGCCTGTGTTGCTGATCGCTGCGCCATCCTGTTCGTAAGCCAGCAAGATTGGCTTGTCTGCAAAGTCAGGGTCAATTTCGCCCCACGCAATCACGGCTTGATATCCGTCACTGCCCGTGACGACGATGAAGAGACTCAGTTTATCATTCTTTACATCGGCATTGAGATTGGGCTGCGCGGCGCTGATGATCTGCCACAGCGGGACGCCTGTGTACGTGGCGGTCACGCTGTCCTGACCGCTTTTGTAGGTGGCATCAATTGTCTGAGCTGAAAAGCTGGCCTTCAAGTCATCGACTGTGAGCGTGAGGGGATTGAGAATCTGCCCCTCAATCACGACAGCATTTGTGTCTGTGGGCAGCGTGATCGTCGCAGGCACATCCGCGATGCGGATCGAGATAAAATGATTGGCGACGAGGATATCCTGTCCAGCATCCGACAGCACATAATCGATGAACGCTTGGGCGAGGTCGGGCGCGGCGGCGTCGTTGATGGTGGCAATGGGATATGTGGCAATCGTATTCAGATAATCGGGAATGGCGATGGTCTTGACCTGATCCTGAATGTCAGCGGTCACATCCGACACATAGACAATGCCTGCATCGGCCTCGCCCAGCGCGACTTTGGAGGCCACCTGCCGCACATTTTGCTCCTCCGAGACGACATTGGTCGTAAACGCCGTGCGATACGCCTCGCCATAAGCCGCATCGGCGGCCAGACGATCCAGCATGGTATCAGTATAGGTGCGGACAGGCACATCTTTAGCCGCAATCACAAGTTTGATGCCTGCATTGGAAAGATCGTGCAGCGCCGCGATCTGGGCGGGATTATCGGCAGGCACGATGAGCACGAGACGATTTTTGGCGAATGTCACGGGTTTGCCCGCGATGCGTTTGGCGTCCTGTGCGACGGTCATCTGCTTGGCGTTGGCGCTGGCAAAAATATCGGTGGGCGCACCTTCGCTCAACTGGGCTGCCAGATCGGACGAACTGGCGAAGTTAAACAAAATGTTTGTGTTGGGATGGTCAGCTTTGAAGCGCTCTGCGATCTGCTCAAAGGCATCGGTGAGCGACGAGGCGGCAAAGACTGTGAGGGTGTTTGTCTCCTGAGCGCGGCTGATCGTGACGACATACAGCAGCGCCAACAGGCTGATGAACAAACGACGGGTCATGATGGCTTCTCCAGAATGATTCGAGGTTGAACAGCAGAGGTGAGAGTTAGAACTCAAATTGGCGAGCATGCATGACGCGATCAATCCCGCGCACAGCGACCACAGCGGCCAGACCCGGCAACCAGAGAAAGCCCACTGCCGCATAGCCAATTTCCATCAACCAGAGCTGATTGTAATCCACTGTGCCAATCAGCGGCAGACGATCCGCGATCAGCGTCATAACGACGAACAGCAATGCGGCCAATCCAAACCAGCGGAGGGGGGGCGGCTGAATCGGGGTGTGCGATTCGAGGAGGGAGGTGTGCTGCGGGCTGCGCCGAAACCACAGGATGACCCAGCACACGAACAGCACGACGAATGTGATGAAGAGGGCTGTCGGATCGAGCAGGCCGCGTGCTGCCTGCACCCCAAGCAGGCTGAGGAGGGCTGCGAACAGCAGCAAAAAGGGAATCGTTCCCAGGCGAAACTCGTTCGGGATGATCGGTTCCTCAGAGCGCAGCAGCGCCCCATACAGCAGCAGCACGCTGCCCATCCAGAGGCACATGACGGCAAACATCGTGCTCAGGCTGACAGGCTGCTGAAACAATGAGCCGTAGATGGGCGTCCAGTGCATCCACGTCCCCCAATAGAAGCCTGTCCAGGTGATGCCTGCCAGCGCCCGCAGGCGATAGGTGGGTGTGGCATGAATCAGGACGAGGAACAGGCCAAAGCCAATCGCAGCGGTCAGCGTCTGGCCGCCCAGGGCGCGGGTCGCCAGCGTGCGCGGAAAATCGGCAAAGGTCACATTGGGCGTGATCAGCAGCCCCGCCAGCAAGCCTATCGCCGATACCAGCGCCATGCCATCAAACAGATCGCGCACGCGGTAGCGAATCGCCAGATCAAGCAGCAGAATCGCCAGCAGGCCAAAGCCAAGCCCGCGCAGCATCAGATCCGGCAGAGTCGTGTGCTCCAGCGAGGCCCAGGGCAAAATCTCGGCACTCCCGAACAGCAGGCAGGCGAGGAGCAGGCGTGAACGCCAGACAGGGGAGAGGAGAGTTTTCATTGGTTCTCGTTGTATCCCCTACCCCCGGCCCCTCTCCCACAAGGGGCGAGGGGTGCAGGACAGGAGAAATTGTGTCGATCACAGACATTGACAAAGCGTTTTGCACGAGTCTCCCCAATCCTCAGATAACAACGAGCGGAAAGAGGTAAAACGGTATCTATTCATCTCTCCATGAGAAAAAATCTCGTGTAGGGGCGCGATATATCGCGCCCTGATTGATTTGTAGGTGATTTGGCTTGGGCAGGATGTATCCTGCCCCTACAAACCGACGATTCTCACGGATAGGTGAATGATTACCGGAAAAGGCCCCTCGCCCCTTGTGGGAGAGGGGTTGGGGTGAGGGGTACTAGCGCCCTGGGATGAACAGCGCCTGACCGGAATAGATCGCATTGAGATTGAGCAGGCCGTTGGCGCGGGCGATGTTGTAAATATCGACATTGAATTCGGACGCGATGGCGAACAGGGTATCGCCCGCCTGTACCGAGTAGTAGCCGTTATAGATGCGGCGCGGCGTCACGGGCACAGGGATGGGCTGTGGCACAGTCGGAATGGGCGTGACGATGGGGCCGCCCGTTGCGCCGCCGACAGCAGGAATCCGCAGCACCATACCCGCCTGAATATAATCGGGCGTGGAGAGATTGTTGGCGCGGGCCAGCACATCCCAGGTTGTCCCATACAGCGCCGCAATCGAGCGCAAATCTTCGCCAATATCAACCGTGTGCAGACGCGCATAATTGGCCGCGCCCAGGACTGCGCCGCCGCCCTGTCCCAGCGTGGCCCCGCCCATTGCCGGCAGCTTGAGCACCTGACCGGGGACGATACGTGAGGCGGCGGTCATGCCGTTGGCATCGGCCAGCGCCTGCACAGTGGTGCTGTAAAGTTGGGCGATGACGGTGAAGGATTCGCCGGGCTGGACGACATGCTCAGTGGGCATGACCACGCCGCCCAGCGGAATCACAAGCGTCTGCCCGCGCCGCAAAGACATACTCGTCATGCCGTTGCGAACGAGGATAGCCTGCGTCGTGACGTTGAACTGCTGTGCGATGCTGGTGAGCGTATCACCGGATTGAACCGTGTAATTTTCATCCTGGGCGGAGACCATGATCGTTCCCCACACCAGAAGAGCCAGGGCCGCGCCCTGAATCAGGAATTTGCGCCGCTGCATAGTGCCTCCCGCGAGTTTTTCTGCCAAGTGTTTATTTGATTGTAGCCACAAGACCGCTCGGACGCGAATAAGGGCTGGATGAACGAACGTCACGCGCCCTCCACCCAGGTGATGCTGCGAATCGTGCCATCGGGATTGGTCGTGACCTGACGGGGTTTCTCCTGCGCGAGATCATAAATATAAATCTGGATGACATTTTTGGCGTCGTAAGCAGTGTAGGCAATGGCGGAGCGATTGGCAGCGGCGGCTTCTGGCAGGCGCAGACCCGTCAGCGGCAGCGGGATGAGGCTATTTTCGCTCGTATCAAAGACGAGAATGCCAGCGGCCTTCATCATGAGCAGCAACGAGCCATCCTGACTCCAGCGCAGATCCAGCGCTTCATACGGCTCTCCAGCAGATTGAGACGGTGCAGCGGGCGCTCTGGTGCTGTCGGTGAGCAGGATGAGATTACCCGCTGTCTGTGAGCCGCTCCCAGATTGGCGCAGGAAGGCGAGTGTGTCCGTCGCGGGGTTCTGGCGCGGGAATGAATCCGGACCATAGGCGGGTTCGCCGCTGGCGAGATACCGCGCATTGGTTTGCATATCCCAGATGTAAATCGATGTGCCACCGCCCGCATAAAATAGGAGCGATCCGCTGCGATTCAAGGTCATCGCCCGAAAATCGACAGCCTGAAGCGGAGCCAGAACGCGCTGGCTGTTGCCATTGGGACAGCCCTGACCATTCGTGCTCTGCATGATGTAAATATCGCCAGATGCGCCAGCGGCGGGCGCGGCAAAAAATAGAATCTGCTGTCCATCCGGCGTCCAGACGAGAGAGCGGACATCGGAGAAGCCCAGGCATGACAGCTTCTGGACGTTTGCGCCGCTGATATCGCTGGTATACACCTCGCGCCCGCTGCCCGCCCCTGGCGCAACAAAAGCCAGCCGCGTGTGATCCGGCGAGACAGCGTATTCGCTGATCGACTTGCCCACGCCCAATGTGACGACAATCGCGTTGTCTGTGCCATTGGCATTCACCGTCGCAATCGAATCATCATTGTAGAGATAGTAAATGCGGCCCGCACTTCGCAGCGGGACGGGCGTGACGGTGGCCTGTGCGGTCTCGGAGGGCGTGGGCGTAAAGGTGGGCGGTAGTTGATTGAGCTTGGTCGGCGTGGCGGTGGCTGTTGGGCGGGCGACCTGCGTCTGGGCGGCGGCGGTTTGCACCCCCTGCACATTGACAACCGTTGGTAGAACCTGTGACGATTGGCAAGCGCTCAACGCCACAAGCAGCCCACTCAGCCCCACGATGATCAGCACACGCATAGCGATTCTCCCGATGGTCATTCCCGTTCGATTATAGGAGGGGCAAGGCAAACGCACAAAAAACCCGGATTTTGGATCGTCCTTCGATGACAAGAGATAATGTGTATGAGGACATGAGGTAAAAAGCCCCTCGCCCCTTGTGGGAGAGGGGTTGGGGTGAGGGGTGAAAAGGCAAACGCACAAAAAGGCTGTTCTGACCGCCGATTCCTCTACGATCAACGCACGATTCAGCGGGAACGGCTATAATGCGATACAAATTGTGTTGATGATTACGCGGGAGAGATCGTATGCAATACACCCGACGACTTCTTACATTGGTGGCGCTTCTGTGTGTCAGTGTGATGGCTGTCCAGGCCCAGGATGGATCGGCGACTCAGGTTCCAACAGTGGCGGTGGAGGGCAGTGGCTCAAACAATGTTCCTTCCCTCGGAACTCCCCAGGTTTTGACAACGCCCGTGCCGCAGACGAACACCACTGGGCCCGGTGCTACCGTCACCCCCAGCGGCACGCTTGCGCTTCCGGCAGTCTCCAATCGGATTTGCCCGCTGCTGGTTGATTATCAGGCGGTTGCGGTGGTATGCAGCAATCTGGTCACGGATGAATCCTGCATTGCCCAGGGCACAGTGAACGCTTCGCCGCTGGTGGAAGATGCCAATTTCTCTTTCTCCAAACCTGGGGATCGCACGCGCTTGACCGATTTAAGCGAACTGACGCTGCAAAGCCTCAACACCGAATCGGGCGCATGGACGGTGGTCGTCTCAAGTCTGGCGCTCAAGACCAATGACCCGAATTTAAGCGCGTCCGCCGCGGCCACCCTGCTGCTGATAGGCGATGTGAGTATTGCCAATGCGGGCGAGAAATTTTCGTTGGGCGCGTCAACGGCCAAAGTCCTCGGCACGCTGGGCATCAATGTGCGGAAAAGTCCGACGGGCAGCGCCGCCGCTGTCTTCCAGCTCTCGCCCGGCCAGGAGGTGCTGGCAAATGGCCGCCTCGATAACAATGAGGGCCGCTGGATTCGCATCGTCATTCCCAATCGCTTTGAAGGCACGGGCTGGGTGTTTGGCGAATATCTGAAGGTCACGGGCGATTCTGACAGCCTGCCCCGCGTCAAGGCTGAGGCCGCCGTTGTGCCGACGCCCTCCGATCAGACAGGCCCGGAGTATGGCGCGATGCAGTCGCTCAGTCTGCTGACGGGCGTCACCGATGCCTCCTGCACAGGTACGCCCGACAGCGGCATCTTGCTGCAAACGCCCAATGGCATTGCCGCAGGCTCCGGGGCCAAGTTGCGCGTCAATGGGGTTGAGATTGTGCTGAATGGGACGGCCTTTTTGCAGGCGCAGCCCAATGTCAGCCTGCGGATTACGGTGCTGGAAGGCGAGGCCAGTATTACCGCCAATGGCTCGACGCAGCAGGCCCAGGCGATTTCGCAGGTGGCCGTGACGATGGGCCAGAATCTTGAGCCTGTCGGCACACCCACCACAACACAGGCCGATCCCGCCAAAGTCAAGGCGCTGCCCGTCGATCTGCTCACGCGCTCCTTCCTCATCGATGGCAGCACCGTTGCACAGGTGGCGACAGAAGGCCCGACAGGACAGCAGGGCAGCATGACAGACACGGGCGACACCGCGCCAGTCGCAACAGAGGCCAGCATAGGCGGCATAGCCAGCAGCGCCGCCCAACCGACAGCCGCTCCGCCGAGTGGCCCCTGTACGCTCGCAGCAGGCACACAGATTCGCAATATCCGCGCCGCTGCTGATATTAACTCGGCTGTCGTATCTGAACTCGCAGCAGGCAAGACGATCACGTCACAGAATGTCGTCCGCGATGCCAAGTTCACGACGGTCTATTGGTATGAGGTTGAGCGGGGCTTCATGCGCTTTGACACGGTTGAGGCGTCACCGGAATGCATCGCTCTGGTGAATGCAGTCATACCCGCCTCGCCAACGCCGCAGCCAACAACCGCCCCCACAACCCAGGCGGCTACCGATCAGGCTGTGACAGTGCAAACGGGAGCCACCGTCGCGCCGACGATCACACCCGGCGGCCCCTCCATCGTGAGCAGCGAACTGGGTGAGGTGTGCGGCCAGCCCACCGGACGAACTGTCTCCGGCGCACAAAAGGCCGGGCAGGTGGATCTGGCACTCGGCGGGACGTGGACAGCAACAGCCGGAAGTCGGTTGAATGTCAGCGTTGAAGGCGTGGCAAACATCCGCAACGATTACGGGGATATTTTCCGTCTTGTAGACATCTCAGGCGCAGTGCTCCTCAACTCTAAGTCCAACAAGGAACTTGAATTGTCATTCCCGGCAGCGATATCCTTCCAGATTCGCGTCGGGGCCAATGAGGGTGAACTGATCATTGTGCGGGCCATGTGTCGTTAAACGGATGCACCACCCTTCAGGGGCAATAGATCGCCTCAAAGAGGTGTTTTTGTAGGGGCGCAGCGGGCTGCGCCCCATATGCTTAAGCCGAGCGCCAGGGACTGAAAGCCCCTGTCTCTCCTAATTGCGGGGTTGAAAACCCCGCCAAAATACGCCCAACAAGACGGTTTGAGCGGGACTTTCAGTCCCGCAAGAAGCAAGGCAGGGGTTTTCAACCCCTGACGACAGGACATAAGAGAGATCGAGAAGGTTCGATTTGCTTAAGTTGCTGTATATGGGGCGTAGCACGCTGCGCCCCTACGATTGAATGGGGTGAGGGTAAAGAGCAAGAATTATGCACTCTCAAATCGAACGGCCCGCCATCTGTGGGCCGTTCGATTGTTGTTATACAGGTTAGACAAAGCTGGAAGATACATCTCTATACACATGAACAGATAAATTGTCCATCAATGCTTCGTCATGCATGACGTTAAAAATAAACAGAGAACGCCTGTCAAAAGCGCAGAAAATTTATAAACCTGAGTTCTTTGTAGTAAAATTGGACAAAAATAAATTGTTGGCGTTGTCAAACTGTTATACAATACACCCTAAAGGGATAAAGATTTTTTAAATGTTCTTTAAGTCAGCAGGATCACAGAAATCATGAGTTCTTATATCGAAGAGACGACCCTTCCAAAGGAGAAGAGCGAGGCCATCACAGCTCTTCCAAGTAAAGAAGATTTTGCCACTGAAGTTAAAGCAGATCGTCTTAAAATTTTGTACCGTGTGGCAGCGCTGTTCGGTATCGTGACATTGCTGATTGTGCTCACATTCGGCATGTCGCAGCGCGGGGCAAATGCCAGCAATCCGACCTTTGTCGTAGTTGGCGTGACGATTGAGTTGATCGCCTGCGCTCTGACGCATGAACTGCTCCGTCGTAATATGACCGGGATGGCCGCCTGGGTCTTCGTCATGGGCGCGATTATCGCTGTCGGCGCGATGCTGGCCCTGGGTGACACCGTGACGCAGCAGATGTATCCCTTCGTGATGCCCGTCATCATCGTCGTGGGCGGGCTGCTCGTCGCGCCCTGGCAGACATTTCTGCTGACAGGAGTCGCGGTTGTCGTGATCGTCGTTGCGCCCCATCTTGGTACAGCAGCGGTGGGTGATAGTCTGCTCCCAACGACACAGCAGACCTTCTCAATCTTCCTGATGATCCTGAGCGCGGTGTTTGCAGCGCAGGTCACAGGGGAGTTGTATCAGATCACCGAATGGGCGCTCAGTAATTATCAGCGTGAGCGCCGTACCAATGACGAACTGTTTGACAAGCGCCATCAACTCCAGATGACGCTCAAGCGCAGTGAAGCGCTGGCGGAAAAGCTGCAAGAGATCAACAGTCAGTTGGCTGTGGCCCATGCTGCTGCCGAAGAAGCCAAGACCTTCCGAGGCAAATTCCTGGCGAATATGAGCCATGAGCTTCGCACGCCGCTCAACGCCATCATCGGCTTCAGCGAGACGATGCTGCAATTCCCGATCATGTACGACAACGAAAATCTGCCTCTGCCTTACGAGCGCGATCTCGGCCAGATTTACAACAGTGGCCGCCAACTGCTGCACGTCATCAACGATATTCTCGATCTGGCGAAGGTCGATGCGGGCAAGCTGGAAATTCACATGCAGCCCGTCGAGATGAAGCCGCTGATCAGTGCCGCCATTTCAACCGCGAAGGGGCTGCTCGGCTCTAAGTCGGTGCGCCTGGAACAGGATGTCCCCGAAGATCTGCCGCGTGTCTGGGGCGATGAAACCCGTCTGCGTCAGGTGCTGTTGAATCTCTATAGCAATGCCTGCAAATACACCGATGCCGGATTGATCAAGCTGCATGTGCGTGTGCTTGATGACGAACTCGAATTCGCGGTGCAGGATACAGGAATCGGCGTCGATGCTGACTACCAGACGAAACTGTTCCAGGAATTCCAGCAGGCCAAATCCGGCGGACGCGATGCCCGCTCTGGTTCTGGTTTGGGGCTGGCGATCAGCAAGCAGCTTCTTGAGTTGATGAATGGCCGTATCTGGCTGACGAGCAAAGTCGGTGAGGGCAGCACGTTTTACTTCACCGTGAAAATCTTTAAGGGGCAGGAACGGGTCATTGTGTCTTCCGGCACGAACACCGGCACCCTGGTAGCACAACCAATCGTGCAGACAGGGGCCTAAGCCATGCGTATCCTTTACGTCGAAGATAACCCGGCCAACCTATTTTTGATCAAACGGGTGGCAAAGATGGGTGAGCACGAGGTGATCAACCTGATCGACGGCGAAGAAGCCCTTCGCAAGATCGAGTTGATTAAGCCCGACCTGATTTTGATGGATATCCAGTTGGCAGGCGAGTTGACCGGGCTGGATGTGGTGCGTAAACTCCGCAGCATCGGCCATACCATGCCGATTATCGCGGTCACGGCCTATGCGATGGTGGGAGATCGTGAGCGCTGCCTGGATGCGGGCTGCAACGAATATCTCTCGAAGCCGCTGCCGATTGGCCGTGTGGTGGAACTGCTCCAGATGTATCAATCAGAGCACACCACGTATTCGCCTCCCAAAGGCCATACGCAGGAGGTGAAGGCGCTAGAGGCAGCCGCGCCTGTGGCGATTGTACCCGCTATCTCAGAGGCTCCTCCCCCTGTGACACCTGTCCCGCTTCAATCGGATGACCAACCTGCGCCTGTAACATCCGCGTCAAACGCGATCTCATCGGCTGATGCGTCCGTGACAGCAGCCCCCGTAACACCTGTGTCAAACGCGGTATCATCTCCTGACGCACCTGTGACAGCGATCCCCGCCGCCCCTGACGTGCTGCCTGCATCTGATGTGCTCCCATCAGCGGAGACACCGACAATGCCTGCTATCCCGGCATCGAAGGACGCGCCTGTTTCGGACGATGATATTGCATCGGAGACGGTCACACCCAATCATTCGTCGGCCCAGCCGAGCGAGCCGCCTAAACTTGCGTCGGGGACAGAGACCGTCCCGGCCATCGCCTCAACGTCGCAAGATACGTCTCATCCACAGGATACCGTCCAGGCCCAATAGTCTGCGAGTTGATTATGTCCAACAAACCTGCCCTCGTCATCGAAGATACGGACGCCAATCGCATATTCTTTGAGCGTCTGCTCACACAAGCCGGCTTTCAGGTGCGCGGCGCACGCAATGGCGCAGAAGCCTTCGCGGAAATGAACGGCATTGCTGATCTGGCTCTGGCCGTGATTGATATGGAAGTGCCGGATATGAACGGCCTTGATCTGACGATGCATTTGCGCAATCGCTACCCGGATGCGTGTCTGGTGGTGGCGACTATGCATGATGAAATCTCGCTCATGTCGAGCGCGTTTTCACGCGGTTGCGATGTCTTCATGGTCAAGCCGCACGGGTTTATGGAGCTGTTCAAGCGTCTGACCACGACAGGCAGTGTGGGTCTTCATGCCTGCCGCCCGCTGGTCATCGACCAGTTTGGCCCACGCGAGTTTAAATTGGCTTATTAAAACACATTTTTCCACAGGAGAGCCGTCCTACACGGGACGTGCTTTTCGCTTTGCCCGTTGCGGCTGCAAAACAAATAAACCCCAAGCTTCTCTCCCACTTCGCGGGAGAGGGGCTTTTTTGTTGTGTTTTGCGTCCTTTTTGGATCGGTGTACAAAATAATGTGGTTCGCCTCGTCGTATGTTCATTTGATGTGGAATTGGCGTAGGGGCGACCCATGAGTCGCCCTAAAATACCATATGTAACCAATGGTGCATGTCTCGATTTTGTGATCGTTCTGGTTCAGGAAATCAAATTCGGAAACGTAATCATTCACCTCTCCGTGCGACAAAGGCCCTCGTAGGGGCGCGATGTATCGCGCCCTGATTGATTTATAGGGGATTTGGCTTGGGCAGGATGCATCCTGCCCCTACGAACCTAAAA
>DAOTUR010000129.1:0-8311 GCA_034436915.1 Anaerolineae bacterium | reverse complement strand
TATTAAATAATAAATATCTCTCCATGTTTTCCATTGACCTAAATTATTGACCAGATAATCAAGCACAAGAGTTAACAAAGGATGAAGTGATGCCTAAAAACCAGCCTGAGTAGTTACTTTTATAGACTTATTGAAGCACAGTTCTTAAATAAAGAACATCTGTTTTAACTGTGAAAGGCGTTATAGAGTGGTTTGTCTTTTCCAAAATTCTTGTAATATAAGCAACTCCTGAGATACCTATCGTGAGACCCAATCTCTCCTAGAGTATAACGCGATTTATAATATTCTACCCTACGATTATGCTACGATCTATTAATATTCTCTTTTCCAACTGTATTGGCCTAAATTTATCTCAGATCCTGGTTTTTCTGCCTCTTTTGCCTGCCTGAGCAGTTACCTGGCATCCTTGGTGCCAATATCGATCAATTGGCACAAGCCCTTGATACTATATGCAATCCCAACCTTGGTCATTTACAGTCGGTCGTTCGAAAAAACGGGCGATTTTCAGGTCAATCGAGGGTTGCTGGGTTAAGGCTTCTCACAAGGTCGGTATTGCCCCTGATAAAGAACCAGGGTCTCAGACCCATACCACGTATCTACCCTATTAAGGAAGAGAGTCGTTTTTCACTCAATCCATATATGAATTTGGCATCAGTCCTGAAAACGGCAAAATCATCACGCCTCACGCAGATATTGGTACAGGGTTTCGCGGCTGATGCCAAACTCATGGGCAAGATGGGTTTTAGCTTCGCCCGCTGCCGCTCGCCGTTTTAACTCCATGACTTGATCAGGTCGTAATGCTTTTTTGCGCCCCCCGATACGCACCACGGTGCTTCGCTAAAGCGATCCCCTCGCGCTGACGTTCCCGAATTAAAGACCGCTCAAACTCGGCAAAGGCCCCCATCACCGACAGCAGCAATTGGGCCATCGGCTTGTCTTCGCCTGTGAAGACAAGCCCTTCTTTCACAAACTCGATCCGAATGCCTCGTTTGGTCAAAGTCTGAACAATGCGCCGCAGGTCATCGAGATTCCGCGCCAGCCGATCCATGCTGTGAACAATCACGGTATCGCCCTCGCGCACAAATGTGAGCAGTGTATCGAGGGCGGGGCGCTGGGTGTCCTTGCCGGAGGCCGTGTCGGTAAAGACGCGATCCACAGCCACCTGTTCAAGCTGTCGCTCGGGGTTCTGATCGAGACTGCTGACGCGGATATAGCCAATGCGCTGACCTGCCACATTTACGCTCCTGCTGGGGTGAGTGTCAGGATAGAGTCTATGACCTTTGCGCGAGGGTGTCAAGAAATAGCATTTTTGACCCTATTCTGACACAATTTACGAGGGAGGTTGACAGTCAGGATGGGGTATACCCTATATTGACACCCGCCTCATACATGGTCGTGAGCTTCGTACAACCGCAAATCGGCGCTTTGAGATAGATAAAGCCGCTGCACGCTCTATCAACGCATCGTCAAGGATGTGGGCTGATCCTTGGCCTGTTGGAACAGATGATGTTAGTCTTGAGTGTGTTTTAGCATTCCCTGGACGATGTCTGTAATGAGCGGAATGCCCTGGAGGGGTTGCCAGCGGGGTTCTGGTTGTTGAGATGACATCGCAAGACTTTCCGATTGTTTTGTCTATTGTGCCGAGTTGACGCTGGACATCAAAAAGCGCGAGCTTTGAGCGTGACAACGCGACAGTCCAAAACGAGGTCTAAATTATTCGGAAAAAAGTGTTGTGTGTCTCGCCTCAAAGTCCAAAATTAACTGCCTTTTTCAGACAAAAATACCAACAAAACGAGTCTAACCGGCCCCTTAAAAAATTAGCCCCGTTTTGGACTGGTCTCCAATCTTTATCCCTTTTGACAGATACGAAGTGCGAGGGTGCCACAAGTAAGAAGCAGATAGACATATATCAGTTGAGAGCGGATTCAGCGCGAATTGAGGAACATCTGTGCGCGATGCGGATTGCTCCGCCTGATATTCTGTTGTGTCACACCAGCGGGCATAGCGGTTGTACGGTCTCTTCCCCGTGTAGTTCTCTGGATAGCGCCCATTCCCAAATTTGTAGGCGTAGCGCTCTTGCAGCGAACGCCACGTATAGTCGGGGAAGGCCCGCAGGATTTCCCACTGGTCCACGTTATTCTCAAGCATGTCGTGCAGCTTCGTCAGATCCTCATCATCCCAGAAATAGCCGGTGCTCTTATGGGTGGTGCTGCGCTCGGACGTACTGCCATCGCGCCAGTGCACGATGATGCGCTTGGTATGGCGAGTGATTTTGCTGATCTTGATGTACTGCGCGAACTGCTCAAACAGATGACGTTTTTCGTCGCCCGTGACGTCGCGCCAACGGGTGGTAATCGCTTGTAAGACGGGCCGGGCATCGGCCAGTGAGCGCGACTTCCGTTCGTTTGACTGAATCCGTTTTAGGTCAGCTCGCAGCATGTCTAACTCGTGCTCGGTGCCTTCATAGCGGGCCTGGGCGCGTTTGACCATGTCAGGATTCGTCAGCAGTCCGAGAGAAGCGATGATGTTGTCTTTGGTGGCTTCCGCCTGACGGATGGATGCCTCGACCCGCCGGACATCGGCCTGATCGACGGTTTCCAGTCCCGCCAGCGCCGCCTGCCACAGCTCTTCATCAATCGTGGTGGCCTGCAAGCGTTCCAGCAGCATCTCATCCACCAACCCATCGACAATCGAGGCTTTGATGTTCCAGACGTTCGAGCGATACGGATACTCGGACAGCTGATATTTGTAGTGCTTCGCATCAGTGCCCCAGGAACACGTCAATCGCTGGTGCGGACGCTCGGGCAGGTCATCCGAATAGGCCAGATACGCATAGGTGGGCGGCGCTTCTTCGCGGTCTTCCTTATTGTGGCGAATCCACGGGCGATAAGGGATATAGTCGGGATTCGGATCGCCGTAGAAATCGACAGGTGAGATCTTATTGAAGGCATACATGAAGAGATCCAGGTCGATGATCGCCTCGTGATTGTTGAACTGAGCAATCGACCCTTTGTGAATCCAGTGTCCAATATAGGCCACATTCACCAGCATGTTGCGTAAGCCATCCTGCGAAGGCGTTAAGCCGCCTGTAAAGATCGACCGCCGTTCCAGATGCTCTGTCACCTGAAACCCGGTTTCGACTGCGCCCTCGGGCAGATCGGGGAAGTACGGGCCTTCCTTATCGATCTTGAGCCACGTCGCGCTGAAGTTCCCACCCTGTTCGCGGAAGATCTCAAAATAGCGCGTGACCACAGTCGCATACAGGTCAAAACGCTTGTATTTGCGGTAATCGGGATTGAGCGCGCCATTCGGGAGATGACTGCGACCGTCCATCATAAAACCGGGCAAAATCTTGCGGCCCGTCCACATGCCGCTGGCGCTGCGCCGATGCCGTGCCTTCACCAACCGTCCGCGAATCTGATATTCGAGATAATCGGCAGCACGCTGGGCTTCCTCACGGAACATCTTGACGTGCGATTGGCCCATAATGGGGTGGGCAAAGTCATACACTGTGTGCGGCGTCATGACCTGCACATTGTTGCGCTTGCAGACATCAATGAAGATGTTGGTCTCGATCATGGTGATATCACGGAAAAAGCGGTCAATATCCTGCGCCGCGACCAGGCCAACCTGACCCGACTCGATCATGTCGAACAGCATCGACATGCCTTTGCGCTCACGGATTTTCTTCGAGCCGCTGACCCCGGCATCCATATCGATCATGTAGACGTTTTCGCGCAACCAGCCCTGATTCAACACGCGGTCGATCATGTCGACGGTTTGGAGGGTGGTGGAAATATTGCCGACCTGTCGCTCAGAGGATTGGCGATAGTAGATGGCAGCGGGACGATCCACCGGCAGGGGCTGATGCAGATACGGATCGACTGGCTGTTCAGGGCGCTTCAGTGTTCTGGGCATGAGTGTCTCCTTCCAATGAAAAACGCCCTGCTCCCGCGAAATGACACGGCAAGAGCAAGGCGCATGATGTACAATGCGACTCAGTCCTGCGTCGTGTTAATGCCACGCGCGGGATTTGCCAGATCGGAGTCTTCGACCACTTCGGTCTGGCCCATAAACGAATTGCTCTCAGTGTACTGACTTTCGTCTAAACGCGCAACAATTCTGAGCAGCGAGCGATACACCCCTAACAAATTGACCCCCTCATTCTCAACAGAATCAGATCCATTCGACAAGTGTTCAGGAATCAAGAGCAACCTCCTGTGTCATTTGCTGGGTGTGATGGGCAACAGCCTCCAGAATGAAGTGGCGGGCCATAAAGGAGGCGGGCAGATTGAGCTGCTTTGCCAGCGCCTCGATCTCTAAGCGTTCCCTCTCTGTCAGCCGCATCGCAAAGATCTTTTTGCGCCTGGGCTGTCGAGCTGGTAAAGTCGGAATGGCTTGTTTATCCACGAGTTGCGCTCCTTGGTTTTACCTGCATTTCTACCGTATCACATCGACTGTGCCTCATTTCTGAATTTCTACAGTTTTCGATTGGAAGTTTTCCCAACCCGGCTGAAATATTTCAGCTCCATCTGAAATGACTCTTGAGACAAGAACACAAAAAGCGGATGGCTCATATCGTGATGCTCCACGTTTTACCGATGCCATCAGCTTATCAAAGTGACCGCGTCCAACCTGCGTAAAAATGACAACGCGCAGTGTCAAAAATGACAACTTCTCTTGTCAATTTTGCAGAGGAGCAACGACGCTGAGTTTATGATGGGTTGCCATTTCTGGAACCAAAGATCGGCTCCTCGGTACTGACTTTCGATTTGCGACCTCAGCCGTATTCTGTGTTGAAGAGGACAGTCTGATTAAACTGATAAATCTCTGGTAGTGGCGACATCTTGACTGATGAACAAAAAAAGGCATTGTAGGGCGATCTTGGAAAATCAACCTCAATACCTTTTAGATGATAAAAACGATTATAACGCATGCCTGCCCACGCTGTGGCAGTGTTAATCTGGTCAAAAATGGCCGGGATTACAAAGGGGCGCAGAAATTCCGCTGCAACGACTGCGGACGCTACGGAACACTGCGTCAGCTGGCACGGGAACGACCCCTTATCCGTGAGTCCGTTGAGCGGGCTGTCCGTGAACGATTGAGTTTACGCGGGATTGAGCGCGTGTTTGGGATCTCGCGCCGCACCGTGAGCCGTTGGCTTGAGAGGTGGATTGATTGTCTACCGCCACTTCATGAGAGCCTGGTTGAGGGGCAAGTCGATGATATTTTGGAACTTGACGAGTTATGGTCGTTTGTGGGTTCAAAAGCTCAGCAGCGCTGGCTGTGGCTGGCGTTGTGTCGTCGCACGCGCCAAGTTGTTGCGTATTGGATTGGGGATCGGTCTGTAACCAGTGCCATCCATCTATGGGAGCAGATCCCACACGACTATGCCCGCTGCTCTTCGTTCAGCGACAAATGGGAGGCTTACCGCTATGTCTTCGATTACAAGCGCCATCCACAAATCAACAAGGATGAGGGCGAAACCAACCACGTTGAACGTTGGATCAACACCTAACCCCGCCTCTCACAGCAGGGTTTCCGTTCAGGGTGAAACCAACCATGTTGAATGTTGGTTCAACACCTTACGGCAGCGTTTGGGACGCTTTACCCGTAAAACACTGAGTTTTTCAAAGCACGATGACATGCACGAGGGTGTGCTTCGCCTGTTTCTTCTGGAGTACAATCTCTCATGCATCAGTTAATTTATCGCCACTACCGCGTATCCAACAGAAAAGGATGATAGCTAATAAAAAAATGGGCGCAGGGGATAGAAGGCTGGTTATCGACAGGCCAGCGGTATTTAAGAAGAGTGAAGAACGCAGCCCTTCTGTTGTCAATGAAGCAAAACCCGATACGTACGTCAGTGAATAAACCGAGCCTGTTGCAGGTAAGGGGATATTTTGCCACTGGCCATCATCCATAAAATACAGCATCGTGTCTGTGGCTATGTATTCTGGCGCAGCATCACCTGCCATCCCGCGAATCTGAGATGTCAGTTTGTGGGAGAGATAAAAGTTATTACCAGCGGGGTCATAAACACCCACTTCGCCTGAGTCGAGTGACAACCAGACGCCTGCTTCTGTCACATTCCAGACGTGGAAGACTGTGTCAGCCTGCCCGATTTTAGGATCGACTTTTGTCCAAGCGTCTTTTGTATCTTGATCTAGCCGCCACAGTTTCTCTCCAGCAAGCCATACCGTTCCATTGAAACCAGCGATGCTTGGCTGACCCGAAAAATCAGATGGCAGGGCCAGAGGGAGAAGTTCACCTTCGATTGCATGTGTCAGGTGTTCATCAGCATTGAGCATAACTACGCTGTCTTCGTACGCAGCTGCGAGGCTAATGGGTTGTTGTGGTGGCACGATCACCCAACTGTAAAGCCAATCCTCCCCATCAAAGTACATTAGAGATGATGATCCTGCAGCCCAGGCTGTCTCATCCGGTTGAACAAGCACAACCTCGAAAGCATTGCCCTTGTCAACAAGATCATCGCTGTAATCATAGTCAAATGCATCTGAATCATAAGAATAGCGCGCAAGACACCAACAGCCTTCACCGTATACATACCAAATTTCATTATAGGATAGGCTGTACACCGACTTGAGTTCTCGGTTCGATGCGGGATTGTTAACCTGCTGCCATTCGTGGTTCTCCGCATCAAAGTAATAGGCCTGTGGTCCTGGCAGCGAGATCTGATATTCTCTCCATAGCATCAGCCCAAATCCAATGATAAGGAGAGTGACTATTGCCTGCTGCAGGCGACGTGTGCCCTGCTGATATTGCCGACCACACACGCGAATTTCGTGAATTTGCTCAGATTCAGGAGTCATGGAAAATCCGCAAATTAGTTTCTAGATAACATGATTTTATCATGAATTGGCGCAGGCGATTTAATATTTAGCCCAATTCTGCGCTACCACCGACAACAAATTAAATGGCGTGAAACCGTATACTTTCTTGACTCCTGAGTATCTCAAATCATTGGCTAACCCTCGATGATATATAGATCTGTACCCTAAGCGGGTGCAACAGGCGATTATTATGAGATCGCCCTGCTGGGCAGAAAGTGTTTTTACCATGTACTTTCCGATGACCTCCACACTTGTTAGGAACGTGGGCCAGGATGTGGAACTGCGCACCGTCAATACCTCGAAACGCGAAGTCTCTGTCGCCAATCTCAGCATCGCGATCAACAACCGCAACGGCGATGACCGTCAGACCCAGTGGGTGCGGGTTGAAGTGTGGCGCAAGTACGCCGAAGCGCTCAGCCCTTACATCAAGAAGGGCATGAAGATCACCGTCGAGGTCAAGCAGGCGAAGCTGGATGCCTACACCGACAAAGAGGGTGATGTGCAGGCTGTGCTGGTCGTTGTGGCGGATAAACTCTGAACTGGCCCCGAAATAGTGGTTCATCCGCACTTTGATGTTGTTGGCGAACCTGCGTAGGATCGATTTTGCGGAGAAACGGGGTATTCTGGAACCAATCAGAACCAAACATGCAGGAGGATGAGAATGTCACTGCCGTCTCGATGGATTCCACCCGTACCGGAAGAAACGAGCGAAGTCGCCCGCGCCGCCTTTCCTAAGGGCCATCCATACATGCAAATGCGTGACGAGCTAGGCAGCCTTTACACGAACGATATGTTTGCTGACCTGTATCCCAAAGACGGGCAAACCCGCCGTGCAGCCCTGGCGTTTGGCGCTAGTCACGGTGATGCAATTTGCCGAGGATCTCACGGATCGTCAAGCAGCAGAGGCCGTGCGAGATCGAATTGCATGGAAATATGCCTTAAGTCTGAGGCTAACGTATGCGGGATTTGACTATTCAGTGTTGTGCGAGTTTCGACAGCGCTTA
This sequence comes from Anaerolineae bacterium, assembly GCA_034436915.1. Lineage (GTDB taxonomy): Bacteria > Chloroflexota > Anaerolineae > Aggregatilineales > Phototrophicaceae > JALHOR01. The sequence goes on along the minus strand of DAOTUR010000129.1, from coordinate 453 downwards.
TTGGATCATGACGCGGCGCAGCGCTTGCTGGATGCTCTGTTACAACAGTTTGCGGTCCGTTGTTGGTTCACATCACGGGGCAAACAACGAACTGACTCCACCCACATTCTGGCCGCAACGCGACGCCTCAATCAACTGGAATTGGTTCACGAGACCCTGCGCCATGCGCTCAACGAACTGGCTCTTGAGGCATCTGCCTAGCTCAAACAACGGGTGAACGTGGAGTGGTTTGACACTTATAGCCAGCGGACCAGCAACTATCTGCTGCCCAAGAAAGATACGGAGCGCAAAGTCTGGGCGGAACGGGTCGGACAGGATGGTCTGTATCTGCTGAGGGAGATTTATCATCAGAGTCACTCTCCAGAACTTGCTCAACTGCCAGCGGTGAAGCGGCTGCGACAGGTGTGGATCCAGCATTTCTACGAGGACGAAGGCCGTGTCTGCCTGCGGGAG
>DAOTUR010000128.1:0-1665 GCA_034436915.1 Anaerolineae bacterium | reverse complement strand
TTAAATAATAAATATCTCTCCATGTTTTCCATTGACCTAAATTATTGACCAGATAATCAAGCACAAGAGTTAACAAAGGATGAAGTGATGCCTAAAAACCAGCCTGAGTAGTTACTTATAAATGCAATTCAACCCCAATTTTAGACATGACAAAAGTCATCTCAATGATATTTGCTGTCTGATATGATAGGATTTGAAACAAATGTTTGAGGAAAGATGAACGGAATGCCATCAAGGTGGGATTGGTTTGATGATTCCAGAACTATTGCGATTGTTTCTTTAGAGGGCGAGTGGTCAAAACAAGATTTAATCGATCATACAATTTACTTCTGGCCGCAGCTTGAACAACAATCGCACACTGTCGATATTATTGTGGATTTACGCGGCGCTCAAAGACTTCCCTCTCAGCCCATTACAACCCTGATATGGATGGCAAAGCATCGTCCTGCCAATGCAGGGCGCGTCGTCTTTGTTGTGAGACGACCTGTAGGGCTGGCATTGGCGCGTGCCCTCAATCAGACGATGGCGCGGCTCTTCCCGCGCTTCCACATCCTGGGCACGCTCACACCAGAAGATGCCGTCAGATTGCTGACTGCCTCTGTCGGCAAAGTTGACAGCCGCTCTAGTTCAGCGGTTGAGGCGGGTAATCAATTGCCGTCAGTGTTTCCACGATGAGATCCTGCGTGGCAGGCAGCTCATACTCAACAGTAATCATTTTGTCATTGGTACTGCCCGAAAATGCCTTGACCCCCGGCATATTGTCGAGTGTGCGCTTGATGGTGGTGACACAGCCATCACAGCCGATGTTGTCCACTTTGAATTTCTGAACCTTGAGAGCCATTGCGACTCCTCCTTTAGAGTTGATTCGATTGTGCGTTTTGTATTGAGACACTTGTACCATGTCTCCCTCATTACAGGATGAGAGGCGCAAGAGTGTTCTTACGTTTGCTCTAACAGATTCCCCATCTCCATCCGCGCCATATCATCTACCTCGCGCTGCAAAGCCCGCTCAATGATCCCTCGTGCTGATGCCCCCTGCAAGCGGCTTAATCCCCATGCTGCATGTCCGCGCACCAGCGGTGATTCATGCGTCAAAAGTGGGATAAGAAGCGGCACAAGCGACTCATCAGCGCTGTTGCCCGCCGCTATGCAGGCATTCCGCAGCCATCGCGCATGTTTGATGCGGGGAATCGCGCTGCCACGATAGCGCTCCTGAAACTCTGCGTCGGTGATGGTGAGCGCATCTTTGAGCCAGGGCGCAGCATGATCTATCTCGTGCGGCCTGAGTTCGGGCCATTGTGCATTGGGCGCAAAGCGCTGGAAGGGACACACGTCCTGGCACACATCGCAGCCATACATCCAATTGCCAAATTTGGGCCGCAGATCCGCCGCAATCCAGCCCTTATTCTCAATCGTGTGATAGCTGATGCAGCGCCGCGCATCCAGCACATAAGGCTTGGGAAAAGCGTCTGTTGGGCAGGCCATCTGGCAGCGCATACACGAACCGCACATGGTCTCACGGTGCGGCGTGTCGTAGGTGTCAAACTCGGCTGTGAGCAGGATTTCGCCCAGGAAGAAAAAGCTGCCCTGGCGCGGGCGAATCAGCATGGTATTTTTGCCGACGAAGCCGATCCCGGCCTGCTGTGCGTGGCTGCGCTCCAGAAT
>DAOTUR010000127.1:0-13494 GCA_034436915.1 Anaerolineae bacterium | reverse complement strand
CACCGGTATGGTGAAATCATCTCCACTGCTTTTGTCGAGTCGGCAGTGAACCAACTGATCAGTAAACGTTTCGTCAAAAAGCAGCAAATGCGCTGGACTAAACAGGGGGCGCACCTACTCCTCCAACTTCGTATCCAAGTCATCAATGATGATTTACAGGCAAAGTTTCGACACTGGTATCCTCACGCCTTCAGAAAGGATGATCATATTTCAGCGGCAGCCTAGCCCTCGTTTTTGCGTGGTCTCCATTTATAGTGCTGAAATACATGCACAGGCACCCGCAATTGGTGAGCGACATAGGCAATGGCCGTCTCAGGCAGATCTGTTGGGCTGCTGGGAAATCGCCCCTCAAGAGGAAACCATTTGAGCAAGAGGGCTTTGCCTAATTGGTTATGCCCATCATTGACGCCAATCATTGCGAGTTCGCTGGTCGACAGCGTAAAGTGTTCTATCAGGCTTTCTGGAGTCCAATCGTGCTTCATCGACATCCTCATCTCGTGTTTGGCTGAGAGTCTGTCGATCTTTTGCACAGATGGCAACCTCTTTTCTCTTATCTCTCATTCATCATGTTGCCCCTCGTTGCACAGTTGTTAAACACAGGCCAGTATCAGGCGCGTATATCAAATGCTCTATTGGAAACCAATGCTGGTTAAGCCTGGGAATTGGCGCTAATCACCTGCACTGGCACCTCAACCGCCACAGCATCTTTCTTGGTCACCGCGAGATAGGTCACGGTGATTAAGATAGCCGTCAAAAATAGAGCACTGGTCCCCACGGTGCCTAACCCCATGCCCCCATCATCCGGCAGCTGTGAAAAATAATCTCCAATAGAGGCCCCAAGAGGACGGGTCAAAATATAGCCGATCCAGAACGCCAGAACCGCATTCAGCTTGAAAACTTTGTGCGCTACAAAAACAGCCGCAATCAAGCCCCCAAAGATAAGTGCTGATGTGAGATAGCCCAGTTCAAAACGTTCTGCGACCAGATCACCTGCGGCGGTGCCCAGGGCAAAGGTAAACAGGATCGCCAGCCAGTAAAATGCTTCGCGTCTCATAGTGTAGATCGAGTGAATAGACAGCGTTTTCTCGCTCATATACCAGACGACAAAGGTTGCGGCCAGCGCAATGCTGAACACAATCGTGGTTGTGACGAGGCTGATGCCCATGTTATCAGTCAGATTGTCGGTGATCAGCGTGCCAAAGACACTGAGCAGGACCACCACAAGCCAATAGATCGCGGGGATATATCTTTTGGCTCTGAATTGGAAAAAGAGCGCAATAATGAGCAGGACGCCAAGAACCAGCGTTGTGCCTGTCAAACCCAGATTCAGATTTTCGTTGAGAAAGTCTGCGGCTGTTTCACCGACTGTTGTACACAAGATTTTGATGATCCAGAAGAAGACCGTGACTTCTGGAACTTTGCTGAAGATAACGGCGGCTTTGCTCTGTGTCATGGTATGCCTTTCATGTGAGTGGGGATGAGGGGGTTGGCGGTGATGTGAACGCCTCGAACATTTTGAGAGTAAGAAGCGAAGATGAAGTCATCATGAAATCGAAAAAGACAGCGATATTCGCGGTAAAACAGGATTTCATTCTGGCTTCATGAGCAGGCGATAGTCTGTATCAGAGAATCAGGAGCGCTGTATGCATATTCTGGTGGTTGAAGACGAGCGTATCATTGCCAGTTATATAAAGCGCGGCCTTGAGGAGCAGGGGTATGCGGTTGATCTGGCCTTCAGTGGACAGGAGGCGCTTGAATGGACACGCGGCGGCAGCTTCGATTTGATTGTTCTCGACATTCTCCTGCCACCGCCCGATGGCCTGACCGTCTGCCGAGAGCTGCGGCGGCGCGGCGTACAAACGCCCATTCTCATGCTGACTGCTCGCGATACCGTTGATGATCGGGTGTTGGGATTGGATGCAGGCGCTGATGATTATCTGGTGAAGCCCTTTGCGCTGAAAGAGCTGTTCGCCCGTTTACGCGCTCTCACCCGCCGCGTGCATGATGTCCCTAAAACGCCTGTGCTTCAAATCGCTGATTTAAGCCTCGATCCGCGCACGCTTCAGGTCACGCGGGCTGGGCATATGATCGATCTGACGACCAAAGAATATGCGGTTCTGGAATGTCTGATGTATTCGCCGGGTCACATTCTGACACGCGATATTATTGCTGATCACGTTTGGAGCTATGACGTGTCGCATGGCTCAAATGTGATCGATGTCTATATTCGGACGCTGCGCCGCAAAATTGACGATCCCTATGATGTCAAACTCATCCATACCGTTCGCGGCACAGGCTACCGCCTCATGATTGAACGCCACGATGATTCGACGTTATAATACGCTGCGCGTTCGTTTTGCGCTGTGGACAGCAGGCCTGCTGCTGACAGCACTGATCTTTTTCGGCGTGTTTGTCTATATTATCATGGCGAGTGAGTTGGCGCGTTCCGTTGATGACTCGCTGCAATTGAGTGCGGCACAGGCGATTACCGCAGCCGTTGATAATGGGCAAATTTCAGTCTCCGATGGCGTGCCAGAATCATCGGCCATCACCTCACTTCAGGATCGAGGCGTCACAATCCGTATTTTGAGCCTGGATGGGGCGATCCTGAAAGCGCTCGGACAGTATCGCGGCCTGCCTGTGGGCGAGTTAAATCTGGCCTCGGCCCAGAAGAAAAATGCTCGATTTGAAACTCTGATTGAGCCGTCGCAGCGGGAGCCTGTGCGTTTTTATACAGCCCCCATCATCGTTGAGAATCGGGTTATTGCTATCATTCAGGTGGCTCAATCGCTCGATAATATGAACGATACGCTTGAGCAGCTTTTCACGGCTCTCCTCATCAGCATTCCGATGCTCGTTGTGCTGGCCGCAGGGGGTGGATATTTACTGGCGACCCGCGCCCTCTCTCCGATTGATGCGATCACACGCACCGCGCAGCGCATCTCGGCCCATGATTTACACGCACGGCTCAATTTGCCCCCGACGGAAGATGAGATCGGGCGTCTCGCCACGACATTTGATACGATGCTCAACCGCCTTGAAGCTTCATTTCAGCGTGAGCGACAGTTTACTGCCGATGCCTCGCATGAACTCCGCACGCCGCTGACGGCGATGCAAACCATTATTACTGTCACGCGTGAGCAGCGCCGTTCGTCGGAAGACTATGAGCATGTCCTTGATGATTTCAACGGTGAAACAGCGCGCCTTCGTCATTTGGTTGAAGATCTGCTGCAATTGGCCCGTCGAGACACCGCCTCGGACAGCATCTCAAAACCTGTCGATCTCTCAATGCTGCTGTCTGATGTGACGGAGGTCATGCGGCCCCTGATAGATGCCAAAGGGTTAGAGCTGATTTGTGATATACCCGCTCATCTTGATATCAGAGGCGACAGTGATGATCTGGTCCGCCTGTTCATGAATGTGCTCGACAATGCGATGAAATATACAGACATGGGCAAGATCAGCGTTCAAGCCCAGATTATGAACGATGGGCTTGAAGTCATCATCATGGATACAGGCATTGGCATGGATCAGAAGGATTTACCCCATATATTTGACCGCTTTTATCGTGTTGATTCGTCACGGTCAACGCCAGGCAGCGGGCTCGGACTCTCTATTGCCCATGCAATTGTGCAGGCACATCATGGAACCATTCAAGTTTCGAGCACATTGGGCGATGGAACAGTTTTCACGCTTCACCTGCCCTTCAAGCCTTAGCTCGACTTTGCACATCTCAATAGAACTCGCTCCGATCCATTCGTATTGAGTTCAAAACATAAGCCGTATTTTTCGCATCTGGCCCCGTCGGACGGCCAGGGGATTTTACAACGAAATGGAAGATGGCGGCGGAATTGTGTCCTGTTTTGTGACATCCACAGCAAAAGAGTTTACCGACATCCTACGCAGTCATTGAGCGCACGAAGCTCAGTTTCGATGATAACCTGAGTTCAAAAGGCCCTTACAGGTGCGCACGATGTCAGTACCCAGATCTGCGGTGGATGTCGGGAAACAGGACAATTGTGTCCTGTTTTGTGACATCCACCGCAAAAAAATTTATCGACATCCTACGCAGTCATTGAGCGCACGAGACTTGGTTTCGATGATGCCCCGAGTTCGAATCGCCCTTACAGGTGCGCATGATGTCAGTACCCAGATCTGCGGTGGATGTCACAAAACAGGACATCATGTCCCATTTCTGGCGTATCCTGTAGATACCCCGTGACCGCCCTTATGAACGCATGAACATCACCGGAATCAGAGGATTGACCGAGACGCAAAAAATGACACTGCGTGCGCTGGGTGCGATTGAAAGCTAATCGCATGTGATGATCAATTGATCATCACATGCGAGTCAAATCCTATGACTGGCAGGCCTGCCGTAAAAGTGCCGGGATGGTCATTCTGGTGGACACTTCGACAAGATCAGCGCTGTAGAGATGCCAGACATCCTCTTCGGGAATATCCGGCGGACGCAAATTTGATTTGCGGGTCACAAAGCAGCCTGCGAAAGTATGCTGTGTACCATCTTTATGATCTGCAATCAGCACCGTGGGAATCTGGACATAGAGGCTGCCCGCAGCGCCCTCTCCCTGTGTTGGCGGCTGGACAATGAGCTGCACGCTGAGAGTATCGGCAAATCCGCTGACAAACTCATCATAGGAATCAGCAGGAGTTTGCCAGTAGGCATGAGCACGTTCGAACTCATGGCGGTTGATCGCATTGTAGTAAGAGGCCAGCAAATCAACCGGGCTGGTCACATTGTCATATGCTGGCTCCTGATCATCCTGGGCGAACACAAAATACACCGGAATCAGACACAGCAGCATGATAAAGATGAGCTTCTTCATCGCAGGATCTCCTTTCAAGAAAAAACTGGGGTCTATCGGGAGCGAGCCAATATGTCGCTCCCGATATTGGAATTAGTTGGCGGGGGCTGCCGCAAGCTGATCGATGGCCTCTTCGATCCATGTCACGCCCACAGGCGCGTTTGAATCGCCACCATAACGAACAATTTGCTTGTACTGATCGTCTGTGCGAACAGAGGTGATCACCGTCGCCTGATCGGTCATGACGCGATTTTCATAGTTGTCATTCCAGTTAAAGTAACCAATGCCCTGCGCTCTTGAGCCAATGCTGGCCACAACCGCTGCGTCCAGCTTGGAAATAGACACACCAATTGGCTTCACATTAGCCACCCTGGTATAGACAACAGTGCCATCGGCAAAAGCTGCAATGCTGTAAACCGGGCACATCCCAAAGCATTCGGTGCGCTGCAAGGTCGCCACAGGGGTATCAGTGCCGTTTGAGATATTGGTGATGTTGGGCTGCACACCCGTCCACAGCTGGCTGTTCACCATCTGGTCGATCCACGCCTCGAGGAACGGCAGAGCCAGCGGCGCTGAGTAATCACCCGCATAGCGAGCAATTTGATGTGTCTTGCCATCATGCGTGACGGATGTAGTCACAGTAGGCATGTCGGTGATGGTCATGTTCTCATAGGACGTATCCCAATCGAAATATCCAGCATCTTCAAAGGCCTTGACCATCTGTGCAACGACAGTAGGGTCAATTGTGCTGGTTTGCTCTCCTGTGACAGAGACGAATCTCTCCCCGTTGTAGAGCACCGTACCATCTTCGAGGATGGATACCGTATAGATAGGGCAGGAGCCAAAACAGGCTGTCCGTTCCAGGGTGATGACCGCATTAGCTTTGCTGTCTTGCGCATTGACCACAGCCATGCCCACGACAAACATGATTAAGAGAGATGTGAATTTCAATATGGACATACGATGTACTCCTTTGTACCCCTACACAACGACACGAGTATCCAGAAAGTTCCATGAAGTACAGAACAATCTGAACGATCTTCATTCAATTTTCATCTCCGGTTGGATTCGTAGAGGATTTCAGCATGAGGGCGGCGTACTTTTGATCCTGAGATGAGGTTAATCCATCACCGGAAGGAGGGATATCCAGACCAATGGAACGGAAAGTTAGTCTAAGCGAAACTCCAACGCTGAAAATAACTTGAATGACATTAGGAACGCCCTTTGCGTCGCCACGCCCGAATTTCAGCATCCGCCGCTTTGTTATAGAGGTGGGTATAGCGCATGGTCAATTGTCCTGTTTAGTATCTTCCTACACAGATACGTCTCAGCACGATGACCCTGATGTAAACTCTGTTGGCAGACAAATTATCCGCCAACAGGCCCCCATCAGATTCCTTTTAAGGCGTGCTGCACGATCACATATTTGGCGTGCGTCCACAACAGCGGGTTGGCGATCTCGCCGCGTTCTGCCAGCCATCCGTCATAAAAGGATGGGTCAAACATGACATCCTTCACCTGCTCTGGCAGATTGTGTGCTGCATCTGCGTGCGCCTCCGCCCACGACACCAACTCATGGGCGCGGGCTGTATCGCCCACCTGAGTTTTGTACCACGCCAGCCACAAGCCGAGCAGCACCCAGGCCCCGCCGCCATAATAGGTATCCTCACAGTGACGATGCACCCCGTGTCCCTGCGCCAGCAGATCGCGCTCGACGCGGGCTATCGTCCTGACCATCAGCGGATCATCGGGCGCAAGCAGGCCATCATCGGGCAGCGCGGCCAGCAGCAGATTGGCATCGACCATATCCAATCCGACAGATTTGGCGAGTTCGCCAGTCAGCGTCAGCCCATTGGTCATAATATACGCTTTGATCGCGGCGCATGTCGATTCGGTGTTCAGGCGTGGCAAAAGCCGCTGCGCCGCGTGTAGGCCTGCATAGATCGCCGCGAGGGTGCTGATATGAATCTGGTCGCCGCGCTCCTCCCAGCAGTCATAGCACGGAGTGCGCCATACGGCACTCAAGTAGCGCACGACCCGTTCTACCGCTGCCTCCCAATCGACGGGCAGCGGCGTCATGCGGGCGACCTCCGCATACTTCGCCAGTGCCCAGACCCACAACCCCGGCCCATCGAGTTGGAATTCCGGCCATCCCGCCGGGCCTTCGCTGCCTTCAACGCGGTAGCGAGCATTGAGTGTGTCTTGCAGCACCAGCGGCTCACCCCGTTCGGCGCGAGCAATCGTGCGCTCCAGCGCCTCGGCTCGATCATTAATCATGCGGGCGCACCAGTCATGGAATTTGAGGGCGCTGTCCCATTGGGCTGCCAACCCTACTGGATGCACAATCGGCGCATGGAGGCCATCCAGCGTGAGAGCATAGGCGATGAAGGCTCCATCGCGGAACCACGAGAATTGATAATCGGGCATGGTGGGGCAGGCGAGATAGCCGCCGCTGGCCTGCTGATTGTCCAGGATGACCTGCTGACTGTGCGAATGAAGCGAACTGAGGGGCTGCGCTTTAACGTCCATCGGTGTATTCCACGACGATCATGCTCCAATAATGAAGGGTTGGCAGCGTCACATGCAGCGTCCCTTCCGTGACGGTATACGGAAGGGATACGGCGTTCATGCTGTCTTCGGCATCGGGCGAGGCTGTCCAGACCGCCGCGATAGGCCGATCCACCGCGAGATTGATCTGTATATCGCTGAAGGGCGTCGGCTCCGTCGTGCTTGGGGCATTCCAATGCGTGCCTGTCACGCCGATAAAATTGACGAGGCTGATGGTTTCAAATGTGCCGCCATCGCGCACAATCGGCACAACGCGATCTCTGGCGCGAAGGCCCTGCGTGCGAATATCGCCCATATCAACCGCCTTCTGCCGATCAGCGGCGGCAGTCGTCGCCACCGTCAGGACGTTCTCGTAGCGCACCTGGAAATCGTAATAGCGGCGAAAGATTGGCTGCTGCTCCGATATGAGTGTGCCAAACTTCGGGAAATAGGGATCGGCCAGCATAGTCTCCGGTTCGCCCGTCTCAAGATGCGTGCCGCCGCTTGCCAGGATGACCGAATTTGCCAAGCGCCAATTGATGGTGCGCTGCGGCGGGATATAGGCGGTCAGGATGACGGGTTTGCCGCTGCCGAGCGTCTCGGCATTGGTGATGATGCGGTTGAGATCGAGATAATCGTTGTAGGGCGGCCACACCTCAATGTAGGCCGCGTCCTGCTGCGCGGATGCCACCGCCTGAATCGGCCAGTTGCCTACACAGTTGAACAGCGTCACCCCGCCAGGCCGATGCGCCTGCACCACTGCTGCTGTCTGATTGATGAAGGCGGGCATGGCCTCGGCCAGATCGACAAACTGGCCATGATGGTCATAGCCCGTCTTGGGGGAGCCGTACTGGTCGATGTGGATGCCATCGAAGGCGCTGTTGTCCAACACATCGGCATATTCGCCCATTAGATGCAGCGTCCAGGGTGACCCCGGCGCAGGATTCATGATGTCAATGAAGCTGTTTTCGCCAAAGTCGTACACCTTGTCCTGAGCATTGAACAGGCCCCAATCGGGGTGCTGGCGATAAAAGGCGGCCGATGCCCCATAAATCGCTGTGTAGGGCATGGCCGCGATATTGTGGGCGTGCAGCATGTCGATCAAACGGCGAATCGTCGTCATGGACTGCGGACGCCCCAGGCCATCGTCAAAGCGCTCGGTCTCAGGCAGCAGGTTCTCCCAGCGATACTGCCAATCGTAGAACTGCACGCCGTTGATGTGATGCTGGAGCAGCCATTCTGTCGTTGGCGTATCGGTCAGGCGGGCGGCGCTAAAATCACTGAAGAAGCCATAGCGCGGCGCATCGATCCAGCGCGTTAGCACATCAAAGGCCGATGTTTGGGCGGCGATGCGCGTTCCGGCATCGTCATAAATCTCCACGCTCACGCCGTAGCCGCGTGGCGCGACGGGTGGAGGCGTCCATTGCAGGATGGCCTCACCATCAACCAGGGCGGCGCTGAGGGTCTTCACCTCAGTCGTGAGGTCAAAGATGCGGGCCTGAACCTGCGTCCCCATGCTAGCACGGACGGTGATATTGACGGGATCACCCACATGATAAAAGCCTTTATCGGGCAAAATCGAAATCGCTGGTGCAGCAAACACAGTTCCCCCTATAAACCCCATGAGACACATCACGATCAGGCAGCGACAGATCATCCCCGCACCGCCCCACTTGTGACGCCTTGAATAAAATAGCGCTGGAAAAACACGAACAAAAGCACTGTCGGAATCACGGCTGTGAGCGATCCCGCGAAGACGAGGCCCCAGTTGGTGCTGTGCTGGCCGCGAAAATTGGCAATCGCAATCGGCAGCGTGCGGAGGCTCTCATCCGTCAAAAAGTTGAGCGCGAGGATATATTCGTCCCACGCCCCCAGGAAGCTGAACACGGCCACTGTGCTCAATGCGGGGGCAGCCAGCGGCAGCATGACGCGCCAGAAGACCGTAAACGGGCTGGCTCCGTCAATCACCGCTGATTCTTCGAGTTCGCGGGGCAGGTTCTCAAAGAAGCCGCGCAGCAAAAATGTGTTGAAGGCCAGCGGGCCAGCGCTGTAGACCAGCGTCAGGCCCTGCAAGCTGTTCAACAGGCCCAGGTTACTGGCAAGGATGAACTGCGGAATGAGCAGCACCGTCCCCGGAATCATCAGCATGATGATCAGCCCGCCATACATCACCCGTTTGCCCACAAAATCGAAGCGGGCGAAGCTGTAAGCGGTGAGCGCCGATAACGTCGTCACGATCATCGTTGTAGAGACCGCCACCAGCGCACTGTTGAGCAAGGCACGCCCAAAATTGCGGCTCGTGAATGCCTGGATAAAGTTATCGAGCGTGATGGTGTCGGGGATGAAGCGCGGCGGATATTCCTGCACATAGGACGCGCCTTTGAAGGCTGTCGTTAGCATATACAGGAGCGGGCCTGCCGCAATCATGATGCCAAGACACAATACAATGAAGATCGCCAGATTGAAGAGGCGCTGCTGGCTGCGCGAGGTGGTCATCATGATTTAATACTCCACATCCCGATTCTGGCGGCCAAACAAGATCGTTTGCACGCCGCTCACCCCCACGATGACAGCGGCCAGGATATAGCTCAGGGCCGCGCCATAGCCAAAATTCAATTTGCCAAACGCTTCATTGAACATGTATGTCAGCGAGACTTCGGTGCGATGCAGCGGCCCACCGTTCGTCAGGATGAGCACCGACAGGAACACCTGGAAGCCGCCGATCATCAGCGCGACGAAGACAAAGAACAGCGTGCGCTGAATCAAGGGTAGTGTCATATAGCGCAGTCGATCCCATTCATTCGCGCCATCAATCGCCGCCGCCTCATACAGATCGGGCGGGATGCCCTGGAGCGCCGCCAGGAAGATGACCATCGCCCAGCCCATGCCTTTCCAGATGCCCAGGCTGTAAATGGCAATCCAGGCCGAATCGCCGTTTGCCATCCACGAAATCGGCTTATCGATGACGTGGAGCTGTGTCATGATGTAGTTGATCAAGCCCGAATTGCCAGGACTGAACAGATAGAGGAACAGAAAGCTGACGACGATCCACGAGGTAACGACAGGCAGATAATAAATCGTCCTGAAAAAGCGCTTGCCCAAAATGACACGATGCACCATAAACGCTAGCACCAGCCCGATCAGCATTTGCCCGATGACGGTGATGATGGCATAGGCAAAGGTGTGCTGCATCGCCAACCAGAAGGTGCGATCTGCCAGCGCCTTCTCATAATTGCCGAGGCCGATATAGGTGCTGGTCTGCCCTGGCATGATCTTCCAGTCAAAAAAGCTGATGTAAAGCTGATACACCAGCGGGTAGATCGTCCACAGCAGGTACAGAAGTACGCCCGGCAGCAAAAACAGATATGGTACGTACCAGGCATAGTAGGGCTTGGTACGATCTCGTTTGCGCGGCGTGGTAACACGAAGACGTGTGAGGGTCATAAAAAAGCTCCCATCATGTCAGGGGATCAAGCGTGTGACCCCGCGCCCCCTTTCAAGGGGAGGTTTTTAGGGGGCGTGTGTCAAAAGGTGTTTTTGTAGGGGTGCAGCGTTGCACCCCCACAATCCTATGATCCGGGTGAAGGGCATACCTTCGGTAGCTGCGCTTGGCACGCCACGCCTCTACAAAAACATCCGTAGAGACGCCGAGGGTGAGAGTTGGCTTATTTCGCCGCTAGCAGCGCGTCGATTTCTTCGGCAGCCGCGTCCATCGCTTCCTGAGCCGTCATCTCGCCGCGCAGCGCCAACTGCGCTGCGTCACTCAGCGCGGTTTCGATTTGCGTATACTTGGGATGGGGCGTGCGGGCCTTCGCCGTCTTCAACTGTTCCAGGAACACCCCATAATACGGATGATCTTTGAAGTAGGGATTCTCAAGCAGCGAGTTCAACACGGTGAGCTGGCCGACCTTCGACATTTCCAGTTGATACTCTTCACTCTGGGTGAATTTCAGGAATTCCAGCGCTTCTTCAGGGTGCTTTGTGCCGGCCATGATCGCAATATTTTCGCCGCCCACGACGGAGATATGGCCGCCGTCACCTGCTGGCATCAGCGCCGCACCAACTTTGAAGTCAGGATATTGGCTATCCACCGTCGGGTATAACCAGGGGCCTTCCAGCATGGAGCCAATCGTGCCGCCGAAGTAACCCGCCCAGGTGTCGATGCCGCTGCCCACGAACCCATCCGAGAAGCAGCCGCTCTTGATCATATCCGCCAGGAACTGAATGGCAGCAACGGTCTTTTCGCCATTCACGTAGCCTGTCGACGTGGTGATCTCCGGGTCGGTGATGTCGCCGCCGAAGCTCCAAATCCAGGGCAGCAGATTCCAGCCCGATGTGCCACCATCGCTGAAGATGAAGCCGCCATCTCCCAGCTCTTTGACCTTCGCGCACTGTGCTTTCAGCTCATCTATCGTTTCGGGCGGGTTTTTGATGCCAAGCTTTTTATACACGTCGGGATTGTAGATGAAAACACGGGTGTTGGTGTCGAGAGGGAGGCCGTAGTACGCGCCATCATAAGCATTGGTCGAGAGAGGGCCGGGGAAGACCGCCTCCGAGTAAGTTTTGAAATCAGGCAGTTTTTCGCTCAAATTCATGAGGATGCCCTGCTGTGCGAACTCCGGCGACCAGATGATATCCAGACGCGCCAGATCAGGGCCTTCGCCGCCCGCCGCCGCTGTCAGCATAGCCTGACGGAAGCCATCATAGGGATACGGCACGGACTCGACTTTAATATTCAGATGGTCGGCCTCGAACTTGGGGATGAGCGTCTCAACAAGGGTTTTATTTTCTGGCGACACTTCGTTATAAGTATGCCAGAACGTCAGCGTCACTTTATCCTGGGCGAAGCTCACGGGAACCAACGCGAGCAAAAGGGCAGCAGCAGCAAAAAGCATTCTTGTCTTCATGGGCGAACTCCTTATTCAAAAACGATAGCATTTGCGCGATGACGTTACGACAGATTTTGGGCCATAATCCTCCTTAATTGAACCGTTTCAATTCAGCGCAAAACTCAGCGCACGGGTCCCGTCGATTGACGTACCTGTAACTCAGGGGTGAACAGCACCCCTCCAGGCATCAGGGTTTCATCTCGATTGATACGCGAGAGCAACAGTTGAAACAACGCCTCTCCGACCTGATGGAACGGCTGACGCATGGTCGTGAGCGGCGGGTGGCTGTAGCGGGCCAGGGGAATATCGTCAAAGCCGACGACAGAGATATCCTTCCCCACAATGAGCTGACGCGCCTGGATTGCCCGCATCGCACCAAACGCCATGCGATCATTGTTACAAAAAATCGCGCTGGGTGGGTGCGGCAGATCGAGAAAGACATGCGTGCCAAGCTGTCCCGATTTCTCGCTGAAATCGCCTTCGTACACCAACTGCGGATCGATGGGCAGATGGGCCTCACGCATCCCCTTTTCAAATCCCGCCCAACGCAAACGTGTCAGATGCTGCTCATGGGGGGGCGACAGATAGGCAATGCGCGTATGTCCCAGGTTGGCGAGATGCCTGACAGCGATCTCGATGCCTGCCGCGCCATCCGCATCAATCCAATCATCGGCGTCATCCAGCCGCCCAAACACCACAAAGGGGAACCTTTGCTCCTGCAAATACACGATGCGTGGATCGTTCTCGCGCAGGGCAAACAGGATCAAGCCATCGACCTGACGACTGCTGACGAGGCGCTTGTACAAATCCATCTCGCGCTGTCCTACCGGGATCGTCCAGAAGGTCAGCCCCATGCTCGATTCAACGGCGGAACCCGTGATTTCATCAATCAGACTGAGCATGGTCGGATCGCTTTCGATGCGCTGAACCTGGGGGCGCAGCTCAGTGCGGATCATGCCGATAGTGTTGGTGCGCTGCGTATTGAGACTGCGGGCAGCGGCAATCGGATGAAAACTCAACGACTCAATAGCGAGCAGTACGCGCTGGCGGGTCTCTTCTTTGACCAGGTTGCTGCCGTTGAGAACGTTCGACACCGTTCCTACCGAGACCCTGGCTTGTTTGGCGACATCGCGTATTGTGGGCATACTATTACTTCAAAATTGAACCGTTTCAATAATGAAAACACAAAACAGATCTTTTGTCAATCACCTGATCGGGTATTCGGGCATGAC